>JAXMKZ010000023.1 GCA_034370385.1 Coriobacteriia bacterium | reverse complement strand
GTATCCTCATCGCAGTCGCAATCCCGGTCTTCAACGCCGCCTCGGCCAACGCTGAGACCAAGACGTGCCAGGCCAACGAGCGTACGCTCAGTGGCGCAGTCCAGCAGTATGTCGCAGCCGCTCCGGGCAACGTCGAAGCCGATGCCACCCAGGCTAACCTCGTTCCGGGTTATCTCCGGGCATGGCCGGTTTGCCCCAAGGCCGCTGCCAATGCTTACACCATGACCGGCGGCATGTACGACTGCGCGGACGTGGCTCACTAGTCACGGGGTCGTCGCACGCAACGCTCTACGAACGCACCAGACCGGGAAGCCGGGGCATCCGCCCCGGCTTCCCTCTTTGTGCTCCCCATCCCATTGCGCCCGCCTGTACGGGTTTCGCCTCGCGGACAGACCGCTGCTAGACTGGCGTCTGAAATCACGCACAAGGCTTAGGCCTGCACGTCGTTGGGAGAACACGTGGCACAGTTCGGCTGGCCGGCACTCGCCTTCGTGCTCGGCCTTGTCTTCGGCAGCTTCGCCAACGTCGTGATCTGGCGCTACCCGCGTGGCGAGTCGCTCTCGTTTCCGCCGTCGCGCTGTCCCGCGTGCGAACACCCCATCGCCTGGTACGACAACGTTCCGGTGCTGTCTTGGCTGGTGCTTCGAGGCCGCTGCCGTGGTTGCGGCGGTCGCATCTCGGCCCGCTACCCGGTGGTCGAGCTGTCCTCCGGTCTGCTGTGGCTGCTTGCGTTGGTGCTCTACGGACCCACACTGCGCACACTCTTCGCTATCGCCTTCTTCTACCTGTTGTTGATCCTGGCGATGATCGACCTGGACACGTATCGGCTTCCGAACGCGCTCGTAGGTCTGCTGGCCGGCGTGGGGGTGGCTGGCGTTATCACGTCATTCGTGGCGGGCACATCGGCGCTTCCGCTGCTACTTGCCGCTGAGGGGCCGCTATCCAGCCCGGTGCTCTTCGCGGTTCTCGGTGCCGTGGCGGCATCGGGTCTGTCTTTGGGCATCGCGCTCGTTTACGAGCGTACGCGCAAGCGCGAGGGTTTCGGCATGGGCGACGTGAAGCTTCTGGCCGCGATGGGCCCCTTTCTTGGTTTGTACACGCTGCTGGTCCTGTTCGCTGCGAGTGTGATCGGGGCGTTTGTGGGCGTTGCGGCGGCCAGGCGCTCGCCTGATGGGCTTGCCGCGCGCGTCCCCTTCGGCCCCTTTCTTGCTCTCGGTGCCGTCATCGTCACGGTGTTCGGTCCCGCCGCATGGGATTGGTACGCATCCTTGTTGGCGTGATGCCTGTCACAGAAGTGCGCCTTGGGCTGTCAAGTCCGGCGCTGCGCTGCCGATATAGGAAGTGTGGGACTGCGCGTTCGCGCGGCGCTCGCGCAGATGCTGTGCGATCAGGGAGAGGCGAGCAGCGATGGGTAAGCTGAACAGAAGCGACGGGTTCTCGTTGGCTGAGGTCCTTTTTTCGGTCGCAATCATGTTCTTTGTGCTGACGGGGATCATCGGGTTGATGGGCGTGTCGTCGTCGATGACCGTCCAAGCCAAGCAGAAGACCGTCCTCGTCAACGCCGTCGCCTCGGAGATCGACCGGCTGCGCGGTCTGCCCTTTGATCAACTGGTATCCGGCTCTACTCAGCGCGATTACAGCGGGGTTCTCGTCGATGTGAACATGACCGTCGAGACGAAGTCCGCCGGGGGGAATGAGTACTACAAGCTCGTCAGGATCACGGCGACAGGAGAGATGCAGGGCGAGACCCTCAGCTACTCTACAAGCGTTGTGATCCGCAATCCCAGCAACAACATGACGCTTGACTCCGATCCCGATGCGCCTACGATCGCGTTCACCGCGGATGCCCCGACTGCCGACGAGGTTTTCTTCGCGGGCGAACGTCTCGGTGGCGGCGCCATCATCCTCAAGACCCGCGCTGACAGTCCGTCGGCCTCGCTCAGTGAGATCCGCTACCAGGTAGCCGGGACGACACTGACGCAGGGCAACGGCTCGTCCGCGATCTTCACCCCGACCAGCAACCCGTACTACGCTTCCCCAACCTGGAATACGGCGGCGGGCTCGCTCGCTGACGGCTTCCAGACGGTGACGGTGACGGCGGTCGACAGCGAACAGCGCACGGCATCGGTCAATCGCCGCTTCATCCTGGATAACACGCCCGCGCTCGCGCCGGGAATACCAAGCGGCATCGGTCTTGATTCGGCAAGCGTGCGGTTGACATGGGACGCGGCCCGTGATGGCGGCGCCGGTGAGGATCCGGCGGCCTGGTTCTGGGCAAGCCAGTATCAGTATTCGGTCTATCGGCAGCCGCTGACGGGTACCACCTCGCCGTTAACGTGGCCGTTGGCCGTGCAGAGCACGACTCCGGCCGCAGCGACCGTCGCTGAGGCCATCCTCAACAAGGGACCCCTCTCCAGGGATACGTCGGTGACCGTTTCAGGCCCGGCGCTCACGCGCGCATCACCCCCGTTCAGCCGGTTCTTCGTTCGCGTGCACTCCGGCAGGCCGCGCGGCATCGGTGAGTCCTATGCGGATTCGACGAGTCTCGTGGTGACGCGCCCCGAGCTGATCTGCGACTCGAGCGCGCAAAGCACGGTGGCTTACGGTTCGAAGTCCGGCAACAGGTACGCCACCACACCCTCACTCAAAGTCACGAAGCCGAACTTCCCCTTCACGGGCACGCCGGTCTACAGTGTCAGGTATCGCGTGCCCGGCGGCGCATGGACGGCGTGGCCTGTCACCCCCATCACCGTGACCCAGAACTCCGGCTACGTCACGCTGTCCTCTGCGGCATGGTCGAACGGCGCATTGGTGGCCTACCAGTTCCAGGTGACGATCACGGGCATCACGCCGAGCGGCTACGCCGGTGGCACCGTGCTGCCGGCGATGGAAACCAACATCGGCAAGGTGACGGTCGCCCCGGCGGCGAATACGACCCGCAACCTGTCGGCCGATTGGGGGATGTAGTGCGCTGGCGCAACGACAGCGGGCTCAGCCTGACGGAGTTGCTGGTGGTTCTTGCCCTGATGGGGTTTGTCTTGGCGCTCACCTATATGAGCATCGACTTCGGCTACCGCTCACAGGAAGTAGCGGAGGCACAGTCCCAGTACGCCCGCGATGTGAACTATCCCCTCCAAGCGATGGACCACTCGTTCTCGCAGCGGGTGGCGGTGAGCGGATTCGTGATGAACGCGAATACCGCGACGATCCGGCTGCCCAGCACCTACACCACGGGCTTCCCTCAAGAGCATACGTTCACGGCCAACACCGACGGGACGCTGACTCAGCAGATCCATACCGTCAATGGCGCTACCCGCACGCTGGTCAGAACGGTGATCCTCTCGCGTACCAATGCGAACCGCTCGAGCAACACGGCGCTGTTCGCGTACTACAACGGTAGTGCCACCGCGACGAACGCGGCGATCATCGACAACGTCCGAATCACCGTAGTGAGCAATCGCGGGAGTGCGACGTTCAGGGACACCCGGCGTGTCTACTTCAGGAACCAGTAAGCCGACAGCGAGGGCTGGATGATCATGATGACCACACGCAGAGACGCTCAGGGCGGATTCGCACTCGTCTTCACGATGGGGGCAGTGGCGCTGATAACCGCGGTCTCACTCGGTGGCTATGTGCTGGCGAGCCAGACGCTCCACGAATCCGTCAAGGGCATGGAGTTGAACCAATCGTACCAACTCGCGAGTGCGGGTTTGGAGCAGGAGCTCTCGTTCTTCAGCCTCGACAGAATCGATCAGTACCCCAAGACGGTGACCCGGGACGGCGGGACCTACGTTGCACGGGTCGTGCCCGTCGCGGGTAGCACGGGTGTGTACGAGCTGAGCGTCGTCGGCACGGTCGGCGACAAGAGCGAAGAAGTGCTCACCCGTTTCCAGTACCTGAACCTGTGGGACATGAACATCTCGGGCGGCGCCGAGTCCTCCATCGGTGTGCGCAACGGCTTCAACGGCAACTCGACCATCATCGGCTCCCTCTACGTCAATGGTGACATGGAGTGGGGTTCTAACAGTGATATGTACGGCGGCCCGGTCTTCATCAAGGACGGCGAGTGGACCGCCAAGGGCAGCGCAGGTGTGGGGACGTCAACGAATCGCGTGGACGCGTACGGGCCGGTCCCCACGGGCGGCAACTACTACACGAACCTGAAGGGTTCGGCGCCCGACCTCACCATCCCGACGATATCCAGCGCGAATATGGCGCAGTACGAAGCGGATGCCGACGTCGTCTATCCCGGCGACTTGACGCTGGGTACCCCGTTCGGTACTCCCGGCACCGATCCGATCGCCGTTGATGGGGCTGGCGTGCTGTGGATCAGGGACGGCGCGGTCATCTACGTGAAGGGGACCGTCACATTCGCCACCAATATCAGCGGCTATAAGGGCGCCGGCACCATCGTGAGCGAGGACGGCTTCATCGTACAGGGTGAGATTCGTCCCCTGAATGGCTTGACGGAGACCCTCTACGGTAATGCGCTCCCGAAGATGGACGCCGGCAACTGCCTCGGACTGATGTCGCCAGGAGACCTGACGTCAACGAAGGACAGCGACTGGGTCGTTGCCGCCGTCTTCCTGAACGGCAACTACAATGTGCCCAACAACGCTCACAACAGTTTCCGTGGCTCGATGATCGTGAACAGCATCAACATCCAGACCACCGGCACGCTGCTGTGCAACCAGCCGGGGCTCGGAGACATCGTCCCTAACGGTATGCCGGGTCTGTCCGGCTTCACCGCTCGCGGGGACTGGGTGCGCCGCTGATTGCGCCGGTAGTTGTTGACATCCCTCGCAGTTGGTATCATTTCCGCGGGACCATCGCAGCAGTAAGAGACGAAGCACACTACGCAGCAGTGATTGTGGACGAGGGAGGAAGCGTTGGCTCCTGTCGGGCTCGGCTTGGCACAGCCTCCGATCGGCCTGGACATCGGTACTGATTATGTCCGGGCTGCTCGCGTGCGCCCAGGTTCCGGAGGGATGGTTCTTTCCGGGTACGGGCGTTCCGTGATGCCCTTCGGCGCGGTCGTCGAAGGGGAGATCGTCGACCCCCAAGCTGCCGCATCCGCAGTCTCGCAACTCTGGAAAGAGGCCGGCTTCCGTCAGAAGGAAGTCGCCATCGGCATAGCCAACCAGAAGGTCGTCGTTCGTCTGATCGACCTACCGTTCATGGAGAAGGCCGAGCTGGCGGGCGCCATCCAGTATCAGGCGCAGGACTACATCCCGATTCCCGTGGAAGAGGCCATCCTCAGCTACGAGATCATCGGCGACTACATGACCCCCGCTGACGAACACATGATGGAAGTCCTTCTCGTGGCGGCATCGCGCGACATGATCAACGGGGCGGTCACCACCGTCGAGGCCGCCGGCCTCAAACTGGAACGTATCGACCTCACCGCGTTCGCGCTGGTTCGCTCTCTCATGGGCATCGACAGCGCGGTGCTTCCCGATGACGACGCGGGCGGGGCCACCGGCCTCATTCACATCACGTCGGGTCTGACTAACATCGTCGTGGTGGAGAAGGGCGTACCGCGATTCACCCGCGTGTCCGCGCTCGCCGGCAAGCAGTTCACCCAGGCAATAGCCAACGTGCTGAACCTGACCTACGACGAGGCCGAGGATCTCAAGATCCGCGTCGGGCTGCCCAACGTCGACGGATCGCCACTCGCCATACCGGGAGTAGATGCGGAGATGGCCCAGGTGGCCCAGCAGGCCCTCGAGCGTGAGACGAATCGCTTTATCGGTGAGGTCCGGCGTTCAATCGACTACTACCTCACGCAGGCGACTCAGGTGCGGACGATTCGCCGCATCATCCTCACGGGATCAGGCTCCATGCTGCGCAGTCTCCCGAACTATCTCGAGAAGGGCCTGCAGACCAACATCGTGCTGGGCGATCCGCTCGCCCGCATCGTCACACAGCCGGGCAGCGAGAACGTCGTCCTCGCCGACCGAATGGGCTGTGCGCCCGCAGTCGGGCTGGCGCTTGGGGGGATCGCGTAGATGATACGCATCAACCTTCTACCTCCGGAGATCATCGAGCGCCGCAAGTACGAGCGCTTCTATCCGTACGTCTTCATCGCAGCGGCGGTACTCGTGGGCCTCGTGCTGGTCGTGTGGGGCTACCTTCAGTTCGTCGCGTCGGCCCGCTCATCTGAACTCCAAAGCATCGAACAGACGGCCGCCGACCTGCGCAAGCAGGCGGACAGTCTCGCGGTGTTCGAGCTCAAGGAGCAGGATGTGGCCGCACGGCAGGAGGCCGCCACGGTGGCGCTCGCGGGGCGCGTGGACATCGGGCGCATCGCCGAAGAAGTCTCACAGGTACTCCCCGAAGAAGTCTGGCTGACTCAGGTTCGGCTGACGGCTCCGCCCAACGGCGTGCCTGGGGCTCCGGCCGAGGAAACGTGCCAGTTGCTCGGCTTCACTCCCGGATCCGAGGGCACCTCGGTCAAGGGTGGGTTCAAGTCCGTGGCCGCCACGCTCGTACGTGCGGCGTCTTTGACCGATTCTCTCTACAACGTGTGGCTCGCTGAGGCCGTCGAAGAGGCCTTCGCGGACTATCAGGGCATCGCGACCGACTTCGAAGAGGTACCGGGCGTTCGGTTCGACATCAGCGCTTCTACCGTGGTTCCTGGTGTGGCGCCCGGCACGGTGCAGGCGACCCCATGAACCTGAATCCGAGGAACAGGCTGATTCTGACGGCCGTTGCTGCGGTGTTGGTGGTCGTGGCGTTGGTCGCTGCGCTGGTGGTCCCCGCGCTCAACCAAGGGCGGGAGTTGCGGGTCAAGATCGATGCTGCGACGCAGGACGCCGATGCGGCGAGCTCGCTGCTTGAGCAGAGGGGCGCGATCAAGGACCGTGCCGCCGTCACCGATGCGCAGCTTCTTCAGCTGGCGGTCGCGGTGCCGGAGAACCCGGATCTGCCCAGTCTGATAATCGATCTACAGGACCTCGCATTTGACTCCGGTGTCCGACTGACCAGCGTCGTTCCCGGAGACCCGCTGGGAGTCGAGGGCCAGCCCCACATCCCGATTCCCTTGACTCTGAAAGTGGTCGGCCCATGGGCTGATACGGTCGACTACCTTCAGCAGCTTCGTCGCCTGCCGAGGCAGTTGCGCATCATCAAGATGCTGTCCAACGTCGCCCCAGAACCTGATGCCGATGATCCGGCACCCACTGACATCAAGGTTCCGCCGTACTATCAGGTCTCCACGGAGGTCTTTGTGTACGCCTACGTGATTCCGGCCGGAAGCACGACAGCCACGACCGCACCCGCGCCCGCGCCCGCACCGGCGCCGGCGCCCTAGGTCAGGGGACTGATGGTGGTAGGACCGTTCAACACACCCGATGCTACGACTCAGGCTCCGCAGGCTGACACGCCGAAGGCCGGTCTGGCCGGCTTCCTGGCGACGACGGCCGGCAAGATCGTCATCGGTGGGGCGATCGTCGTGATCATCGGCCTCATCCTCACGGTCATCGCGTTCGTCTTCATCTTCAACGCGGCCACAGATATCATCGTGAACACCCCCGGCGACGTTGTGGTCACCACCCAGACAGCCGAGACGGATGTCGCCTCGCAGCGTCGCGACCCTCGTTTGTCCGACACCTTCGCGTTTCGAAACATCTTCGCGCCTACGGTTAAGCCTTCGGCGCCGCCATCGGAGTCCGTGGATGCGACCAGCCTTGTTCCGACTGACCTTCCGCTGGATACACTATTTCTCGCAAGCATCGCTACGGTGGACGGCCAGCCGGTGGGGACCTTCTTCTGGAATGGCGCGGAGTTCCAGGCGGGCGAGGGCGACGTGCTCATCGGCACGCCGTGGAAGGTCATCTCCTTGGACGGCAACACCGCGGTCATGCTGTACGGCGACAGCCAGGTGACACTGACGGTGGGTCAGGGCAGCTCCAAGTAACCGCCCGCTCACGGCTTTGCTAGAATCGGCGCACGCGATCACACCCCATCCCAGAAGGGCCCGCGCATGCGCTACACCACCGCTGGCGAGTCTCACGGGCGTGTTCTCACCGCTATCGTGACTGCGGTTCCCGCAGGGATTCCTATCGACACGGCCGCTATCGACATCGATCTGGCGCGGCGCCAGGGTGGCTACGGGCGCGGCGGGCGGCAAAGAATCGAAACAGACCGAGTATCCGTGCTGTCCGGCGTCCGGTTCGGGCGTTCGATCGGCGCGCCGATCGCGCTGGCGGTTGCGAATCGGGACTGGGACAACTGGACCGATGTGATGGCCGTCGCGGGAGAGAAGCCCGACGGCGTGCGCGTCACCCAGCCTCGCCCGGGGCACGCCGACTTGGCGGGCGTGCTCAAGACCGGCTCTGACGACACGCGCGACATACTTGAGCGGGCGAGTGCCCGTGAGACCGCCGCTCGAGTGGCCGCCGGAGGCGTGGCCAAGGCGTTCCTCGACTGCGTGGGCGTGCAGGTTCGCTCAGTGGTCACCTCGGTCGGAGGGATCGATGCGATGGTGCCGGACGATCCTGCCGACATCGACTGGGACGCGGTGGCAGACAGCGACGTGAGCACCTCAGACGTTGATGCGGCCGCCCGGATGAGGGTGGCCATCGACGCGGCGCGTCACGACGGCGAGTCGCTCGGCGGCACGTTCGCCGTCTTCGCCACGGGCCTCGTGCCCGGTCTTGGTTCCTACGCCGAGGCCGATCGCCGTCTCGACTCAGCCCTTGCGGCCGCGATCATCTCCATCCCCGCCATCAAGGGAGTTGAGTTCGGCGACGGGTTCGCTTCGGCGACCCGCCGCGGCAGCGAGGTTCATGACGAGATCGTATGGCACGAGGGCTCCGGCTACGCGCGCACGTCGAACCGGGCGGGGGGCATGGAAGGTGGCATGTCGAACGGGGAGGCTCTCGTGGTGCGTGCGGCGATGAAGCCGATTCCGACGCTCATGACTCCACTTTCTAGCGTGGATCTGGATTCACATGAGGTCGTTGACGCCAGCAAGGAGCGTAGCGACGTCTGCGCTGTGCCGGCCGCGGCCGTGGTCGCCGAGGCAGAAGTGGCGTTCGTGCTAGCCCGTGCCTACCTCGCAAGCTTCGGAGGCGACTGCCTTGAAGATATCGTCTCAGGCGTCGAGCGCTACCGCGGACGGATCGCGCGATGAGGCGCGGACACATCTTCCTCGTCGGTTTCATGGGTTCGGGCAAGTCAACGGTCGCGTCGGTCGTCGCTGACCGTCTTGGTATACCGTGTGTCGATATCGATCAGCGCATCGAGGCCCAGCAGGGAGCGAGCATCGCTGAGGTGTTCACCGTTTCGGGTGAAGCGGCCTTCCGCGCGCTTGAGACTGAAGCGCTGCTCGCTTTAGAGGGCGTCGAACCCTCGGTTGTCGCCTGCGGTGGGGGCGTCGTACTGTCGCCTGAGAACCGCGCGGCGCTCAAGCGCATGGGGATCGTCGTGTTACTTGAGGTCAGCGCAGCCGAAGCCATCGCCCGCATCGGCGACGTGACCACGCGCCCTCTGCTTGCCGGAGGTTCGGGCACCCTGGCGGCGACGACCCTACTGCAGGCGCGCGAAGGACTGTATCGCTCGGTGGCCGACGTGAGCATCCAGACCGGTGGCCATACCCCCGATGAGGTGGCGACCGCGCTGCTCGCTAAGGTGGAGGATGTTTCGTGAGTGATCGCAGGGTTCGAGTCGACATGCCGACAGGCGGCTACGACGTGGTCATCGGCGACGGAGCGATCGAGCGCCTCGGGTCGCTCGTCCGTGAGTGCACCGGCGCTCAGACCGTGGCGCTCGTGAGCGACGAGAACGTCGCCCAGACGTACGGCATGCGCGCCGATATCTCGCTTGCCCGCGCGGGGTTCAAGGTCGTGTCGCTCACGGTACCTCCGGGCGAATCGACCAAGGAGTGGAGCCTTGCAGGTGAGCTCCTCGAGGCCCTCGCCGCCAAAGGGCTCTCGCGGGAGGATGTTGTGGTCGCGCTCGGCGGAGGCGTCGTGGGCGACCTGGTCGGGTTCGTGGCCTCCGTCTACCTGCGGGGGGTCGATTTCGTACAGGTTCCCACCACACTACTTGCCATGGTCGATTCGTCGGTCGGGGGAAAGACGGCAGTCGACCTGATCGCGGGCAAGAATCTGGCCGGGGCGTTCAAACAGCCACTGGTGACGGTTGCAGACACCGCAACGCTTGCCACGCTACCCGATGACGAATGGCGCAGCGGACTGGCCGAGGTCGCGAAGACGGCGGTGCTTGACGGCGAGGAGATGCTCGGGTGGTTTGAAGGCGCGTCCGCCGATGTGGTGGCGCGTGAGCCCGGCGCGGTGGCAGAGGCGGTCGAGCGCTGTGTGCGCTTCAAGGCGGCGGTGGTCGCCCGAGACGAGCGCGAAGAGGGCCCGCGCGAGTGCCTCAACTACGGTCACACGTTGGGCCATGCCGTCGAGAAGGTCGCAGGCTACGGCGTCTTCACCCACGGAGCGGCGGTGGCCGAGGGTATGCGCTTCGCCGCGCGCGTGGCAGTCGAGGTTGCGGGGGCCGACAAAGAGTTCGTGCTACGGCAGGACCGCCTCTTGGACGCGCTCGGCCTCGGACCGCTCGACACCAAGGTGATGCCCGGCCTTGTGCACGACGCCATGCGCGCGGACAAGAAATCGCGGGCCGGCGCGGTGCGCATGGTGCTCATCAACTCGCCCGGTGAGTGGCGCTGTGAGGTCGTGCGGAGTAGCGTTATCGACGACCACCTTGTCGCGTGGGCTGCCACGAAGAGAAAAGGGGAGGACGCGTGAAGAGAATCCTCGTCATGAACGGCCCTAATCTGAACCTGCTCGGTACGCGCGAGCCGGAGGTCTACGGCTCCACCACGCTTCCTGAGGTCGAGGCCGCGATGGCGGCGCTGGCCGATGAGATCGGCGTTTCGCTGAGCTTCGTGCAAAGCAATCACGAGGGTGCGCTGGTCGACGCTCTCCATGAGGTTCGGGGCGAGTGCGACGCGGTCGTATTCAACCCGGGCGCGTTCACGCATTACTCGTACGCGTTGCGCGATGCCGTCGCCGCGTCGGGCCTGCCCGTCGTGGAGGTGCACCTCTCAAACATCCATGCACGCGAGCAGTTCCGTGCCACCAGCGTGATCGCTCCTGCCTGCGTGGGCCAGATCTCGGGCTTCGGCGTCGAGAGCTATCTGCTTGGGCTGCGTGCTGCGGCTCGAATCGTCTCGGCGGACCGGTGAGCCAGGGTCGCATCAGAAGCGTAAGGACACGGCTTGCGGATAGCGGAGCGGACGCCTTCGTCGTGACCGATCCGGTCAACATCGCCTACCTGACGGGTTTCAGTGGTGTCTTCGATGGCGAGGATGCGCATGCCGTTGTAGTGGACGCCGAATCCACGCGCATCTACACCGACTCGCGCTACTTTGAGGTGATGTCCGGCGCAGCCGATGGCACGTGCTGGGATGTGATCAAGGTCCGCGAGAACCTCTACCTCACCCTGTGCACCGATCTGGTCGCCAGCGGGGTAGGAACGCTGACGCTTGAGTCGAGTGTGGCGTACGGACGCTTCAGGTTCATCTCAGAGCGGTTCGGCGGCGCCGTGGAGGTGGTTGACGGCTGGGTCGAGGAGGTCCGGCAGGTCAAAGAGCCGGGCGAGGTGGCTCGAATCGCCGCTGCCGCCGCGCTGGCGGACCGCACCTTCGACTTCATCCTCCCTCGCCTGGTGGTGGGTGCGGTTGAGCGCGACATCGCCCTCGATCTGGAGGTCTTCATGCGTCGCGAAGGCAGCGAGGGCGTGGCGTTTCCCCCGATCGTGGCCAGCGGCCCCAACTCAGCACTCCCGCATGCGCGAGTGACGAGGCGTGCGTTTGAGGCAGGCGACTTCGTCAAGCTCGACTTCGGGGCGTGCGTCGATGGCTACTGCTCCGACATGACACGTACCGTGGTGGTGGGTTGCGCCAGTCAGCGACAGCGTGAGATCTACGCCGCCGTGCTCGCCGCCAACCTCGCCGGCATCGATGCCGTACGACCCGACGTGCCGGGCAACGTCATCGATGCCGCGGCCCGCGCCCTCATCGCATCCCACGGCTTCGGCGAGCTGTTCGGCCACGGACTCGGGCACGGCGTGGGCAGGGAGGTCCACGAGTTGCCCAACGTCGGCCCGCGCGCCACCCGCAGCGTTCTGTGCGGTAGCGTCATCACCATAGAGCCGGGTGTCTACGTCGAGGGCTACGGCGGTGTTAGAATTGAAGACTTGGTAGTCGTCGAAGACGCAGGCGCGCGCCTGCTGTCTCACTCGACGAAGGACCTGATAGAGACCGGATAGCCGGCGCAGGGCGCGCCGCGTACCAGGAGAGTCGAGGCAAGGGATGTCAGTCACCACCGCGAACTTCAAGAACGGCATGTGCATCATCCACGAGGGCAAGCGTTGGGTCATCGTCGAGTTCCAGCACGTCAAGCCCGGCAAGGGCGGAGCGTTCGTGCGCACGAAACTCAAGGAGCTGGAGAGCGGGCGCGTCGTTGACTACACGTTTCGCGCAGGCGAGAAGTTCGAGGACGTTCGCATCGAGACGAAGAAGATGCAGTACCTCTACAGCGACGGTTCGACGTTCCACTTCATGGACAACACGAGCTACGAACAGGTTGAACTCGACAGCGACTTCGTCGGTGAGGCCTCCAAGTGGCTCAAAGAGAACGAAGAGGTCGAGATCATGACCGCCGACGGCGACTACATGGGCGTAGAGCCCCCCATGTTCGTCGAGCTCGAGGTCACCGAAACGGACCCCGGCTTCAAGGGCGACACCGTTCAGGGCGGCACGAAGCCCGCTACGCTCGAGACGGGCGCGGTCGTGCAGGTACCCATGTTCGTCAACGCGGGCGAGAGGATCAAAGTCGACACGCGAGACGGGCGCTACATCACCCGCGTCTAGAGCGAACCGTCTCTGTCCGCAGATCGGCACTTCCATCCGGCCGCCCGGCCGTGCTTCATTCTTGAAGTGTCGTGCGGGGCACGCTCGTATATAATCTTCGGACTACGCGGCACGAAGCCTTCGTGCCGGGGCCGCTCGCTCGCTGTATGCAAAGGGAGTCGCGATGCGACCTATTCACATAACGGACACCACGCTTAGAGACGCGCACCAGTCTTTGTGGGCCACACGCATGGAGCTCGGCGACATGCTGCCGATCCTGCCCAAGATGGACTCGGTCGGCTACTGGTCGCTCGAGGTGTGGGGCGGAGCCACCTTTGACTCGAGCCTCCGGTTCCTCGACGAGAACCCGTGGGATCGTCTTCGGGTCATCAAGCAGCATTGCCCCAAGACGCCGCTGCAGATGCTTCTGCGCGGGCAGAACCTCGTAGGGTATCGCCACTACAGTGATGACATAGTCGAGCGTTTCGTCCGTGCGTCCAAGCGTAACGGCATAGATGTGTTTCGCGTCTTCGATGCCTTGAACGACATTCGCAACGTCGAGGTGGCGGGGCGCGCGGTCAAGGCGGCCGGCGGTCACTTCGAGGGCGCCATCAGCTATACCGTATCGCCCGTTCACACGCTTGACGCCTTCATCGAGTATGCGCATCAGCTCAAGGAGATAGGTGCGGATACGATCGCTATCAAGGACATGGCGGGCATGCTCACGCCGTTTAGGACCGAACGCATGGTGCGTGCGCTCAAGGACGAGGTGGGCCTGCCGGTCCACGTTCACTGTCACTACATCGGCGGCATGGCGCCCATGAACTACCTCAAGGCTGCGGAGGCCGGCGCAGACATCATCGACACCGCCGTCGTGGCGCTCGCGTTCGGCAACAGCCAGCCGGCCGTCGAGATGATCGTCGCGGCTCTCAAGGAAAGCCCGTACGACAGCGGTCTGGACCTCGACCTGCTCTTCGAGATCGCCGAGTACTGGGAGGCGGTTCGCTCGTCGAAGGGCCTCAAGCGCGGCATCACGACCTTGCTGTCCATGGAGGTGTTCAGCCACCAGGTGCCCGGCGGGATGATGTCGAACCTCGTCAGCCAACTCGAGCTACAGAAGGCGGCGGACAGACTGCCCGACGTACTGCGGGAGATTCCCCGGGTGCGGGCCGAGGTCGGCTACCCGCCCCTCGTGACGCCGCTGTCCCAGATCGTCGGCACGCAGGCCGTCATAAACGTGCTCACCGGCAAGCGCTGGGCGATTGTGCCCGAAGAGATGAAGGACTACCTGAAGGGGCTCTACGGCAAGGCACCCGGTCCCATGGACAAGGCCATTGTGGCCAAGGTCCTCGGTGACACTCAGCCGCTGGGGCCTGAGACCCGTCCCGGCTCACTTGCGCGGGGCACCTACGCCGAGGCCGAGGCAGAGATCGGTGACCTCGCCAAGAACGAAGAGGACGTACTCATGTACGCGCTCTTCCCGAACGAGGCACGCACGTACCTCACGGCGCACCAAGAAGGTGCCGAGGAAGCCGTGTTCCTGATGGGCGGCGAGGTAGACACAGTCAGAGAGGGAGACTCAGTGAACGTCAACGATATTCGCGAGCTGATCAAGGTCCTGGAGGCCTCGGACGTCGCAGAGATCGTCATCGAGGAGGGTGACTCCAAGATCGCGATTCGCAAGGCGGGCGCGGTGGTTGCGAGCGCACCGGCACCGGCTGCACCGGTTGCGAGCGCACCGGCTGAGCCGGTGGGTGCTCCTTCGGCGCCGGTCGCTGACCGACCCGCCACGTGGAAGACCGTCGTGGCGCCTATGGTGGGTACGTTCTACGCGGCTCCGGCGCCAGGCGCCGCGCCGTTCGTCGCCGTCGGCGATGCGGTGGCCGAAGGTCAGGCGCTGTGCATCGTCGAGGCGATGAAGCTCATGAACGAGATCACCACCGAAGAGGCGGGCACCATCCGTGAGATCGGTGTCGAGACCGGCGATCCCGTTGAGTACGGGACGGTGCTCTTCTACTACGAACCCGCCTAGCGGGGAGAGGCGGAAGCGTGTTTCAGCGTATTCTCATCGCCAACCGCGGCGAAGTGGCGCTGCGGGTCATCAGGGCCGCGCGCGAGATGGGCATAGAGACGGTCGCCGTCTACTCAGAGGCCGATCGGGACTCGTTGCCCGCGCGCATGGCCGATCACGCGGTATGCGTGGGGCCCGCCCCGTCCACTCAGTCCTATCTCAACATGCCCAACATCATCTCCGCGGCGCTGACGACGGGTGCCCAGGCGGTGCACCCGGGCTACGGGTTCCTGTCGGAGAACGCCGCGTTCGCCCGAGCGTGTGCCGACTCGGGCCTGACCTTCATCGGGCCATCGCCTGATGCTATCGACCGCATGGGCGACAAGGCGCAGGCGCGGACGACGGCTGCGGCGGCCGGTGTGCCGTGCGTGCCGGGTTCGGACGGCCCGGTGGATACTGCCGAGGAGGCGTTGCGCTTCGCCCGTGAGGTCGGCTTCCCCGTACTGATCAAGGCATCGGCAGGCGGTGGCGGCAAGGGCATGCGAGTCGCCAAGGACGAGTCCGAACTAGCAGCCAACTTCACGGCCGCAAAGACCGAAGCGGCTGCGTCATTCGGAAACGACGAAGTCTATCTTGAGAAGTATCTGCTCCGGCCACGGCACGTGGAGATCCAGGTGCTGGCGGACACCCAGGGCAACGCGGTGTATCTGTTCGAGCGAGACTGCTCCATTCAGCGGCGCCACCAGAAGCTCGTCGAGGAAGCGCCGAGCCCCGCGCTTGACCCCGAGACGCGTGCAGCGATGGGCGAGGCCGCCATCAAGCTTGTCAAGAACGTCGACTACGTCAACGCGGGCACCATCGAATTCCTGCTCGACACCGACGGCCGCTTCTACTTCATGGAGATGAACACCCGTGTGCAGGTAGAGCACCCGGTGACCGAGCAGATCACCGGCGTCGATATCATCAAGGAACAGATTCGAATCGCGGCAGGTCTGCCCATGAAGCACGCGCGGCAGGACCAGATCGTGCTGCGCGGCCACGCCATCGAGTTTCGCATCAACGCTGAAGACCCGGCGCACAACTTCCGTCCTAATCCCGGGACGGTCGCGGTGTTCAGCCCGCCCGGCGGCTTCGGGGTGCGTGTGGACAGCCACGTGTACTCCGGCTACACGGTTCCGCCGAACTACGATTCGCTCCTGGGAAAGCTCATCGTGTGGGGAGAAACGCGCGAAGAGGCTATAGCGCGCGGGCACCGCGCCCTAGACGAGTTCATCGTCACGGGAATCGCCACGACGATACCGTTCCACCTGAGCGTGCTCGAGACCCCCGCGTTCGTGCGAGGCGAGGTCTATACTGACTTCATTGACACCGAGATGAACGCCGGATGACCGGCGTCTGCCAGGAGCGACACCATGTCTGATGAGATTCGCCTTGAGGGGCTCGGCGTAGCGCCGGGAGTCTTGGACACGATCGTCATCGTCGCGACCGAGGGGGTCGATGGCGTCGCGAGCGTCGGTGCACCCGGTATCGCCGGGCTCGTCCAGAAGGGCGCGCGCAAGGGCTCGTCGCGGGCAGTCGATGTGACCGTGGGCGAGGACAACGCTCTCACGGTGACGGTGCACATCCAGATCACGTACGGCGAGCATCTTCGCGTGGTGGCGGCGGGTGTGCAGCAGGCTGTGGCAGAGGCGCTGGCCAGTCAGGTCGGGGTCCCGGTTGAGGCGGTCGACGTGTACGTCGACGGCCTCGTGTTCTCCGAGTAGGCCATGGTACGAACCGAGCGCCATCGCGCACGCATCCAGGCTTTGCAGATGCTCTATCAGCGCGAAGTGACCGGTGATGGAATCGAGAAGATCCTCGCAGACGAGAGCTACACTCTCGAAGAGGGTGTCCCCGACGAATTCTCAAGGCAACTCGCACTGGGCGTCGAAGAACACATGGGTGACCTCGACAGCGTGATCGGCGAGACCTCCGAGCACTGGTCCGTCTCGCGCATGCCGCTCGTGGACAAGAACATCTTGCGCATCGCCACCTATGAACTGCGCTATCTGGCTGACGTTCCGCACAGCGTCGCCATCAACGAGGCCGTCGAACTGGCGAAGGTCTATGGGGGAGACGAGTCATCGAAGTTCGTCAATGGAGTGCTTGGCCGAATCGCCGAGCGCAGTGGCACCCCGGGAGGGTTGCATGACTGAAGAACCGCGCACTTTCACTCAGGCTCGTGCCCGACTCGAGGAGATCGTGACGCAGGTCCGCAAGAAGGACACGTCGCTCGAGAAGAGCCTCGACCTGCTTGAAGAGGGCGTCAAGCTCGCCAACCAGTGCACCGAGCTGATCGACCACGCCGATTGGGAGGACGCAGGTAGCGCAAGCGAGCTCGACGACGCGGACTCCGCCGACGAGACCGCTGACGGCGATAGTGCGCCAACCGCCGCAGGTGCCGACGATGAGACGACGGAGCTGAACTGAGCCAAGTGAATCCCGTCCGGCTGCTCGATACCATCGAGTCCCCCTGTGACGTCAAGGGGTTGGACTCAGACGAGCTTGTCCAGCTGGCGAGCGAGATCAGAGCGGAACTCATCAGCACCGTTTCATCGACAGGCGGGCACCTCGCACCCAACTTGGGAGTCGTTGAGCTCACCTTGGGCATACACCGGGCGCTGGATTGCCCCGACGATCGTGTGATCTTCGATGTTGGCCACCAGAGTTACGTCCACAAGTTGCTGACGGGGCGGCGTGATCGCTTCTCGACGTTGCGCCAGTACGGTGGAGTGTGCGGTTTCCCTAAGCGCAACGAGTCGCCGTTCGACTCCTTCGACGCGGGGCACGCCTCAGACTCGCTGTCGGTAGCGCTCGGCATGGCGCTCGCCCGGGATGCCCGAGGCGGTGCCGAGAACGTGCTCGTGGTCATAGGCGACGGTTCGATGACCGGCGGGATGGCGTTTGAGGCCCTCAACCACATCGGACACCTCGGGGCACGGATGGTGATCGTGCTCAACGACAACGAGATGTCGATATCTGAGAACGTGGGAGCGCTCGCGAGCTATCTGGCCCGGGTGCGGCTGGACCCGCGCTACGTGCGGCTTCGTGATGGCGTGGAGTCTCGCCTGTCAACCATGCCGCTTGGGCGCGCTATGGTCGATGCCGGCGAGGCGGTCAAAGAATCCGTGAAGCAGTTGTTGGTCCCCGGCATGCTGTTCGAAGAGCTGGGACTCAAGTACGTCGGTCCGATTGACGGGCACGATGTCGCGGCCGTCGAATCAGCCGTTGCGGCGGCAGCCCGTACCGACGGACCGGTGATCATCCATGCGGTGACGCGCAAGGGTGCGGGCTACGAACACGCAGAGGATCAGCCCGACGCCTTCCATGGCATCGGACCCTTCTCGATCGAGACCGGTAAGGCGAACGGTTCGGGCGGGCCGATCAGCTTCACCGAGGCCTTCTCGCGCGCGCTTGTCGAAGAGGCCCGGCGTGAGGAGCGGATCGTGGCGATCACCGCAGCGATGCCGTCCGGCACCGGACTCGATCGGTTCGCGGACGAGTTTCCCGCACGGTTCTTCGATGTGGGCATAGCCGAGGAGCACGCAGTTGGCCTCGCCGCCGGTCTGGCGCTGGGCGGCAGACTCCCCGTCGTCGCCATCTACTCGACGTTCATGCAGCGGGCGTACGACCAACTCATCATGGACGTATCGCTTCAGAACCTGCATGTGGTCTTCTGTCTGGACCGGGCCGGACTCGTGGGGGAGGACGGACCCACGCACCATGGCGTATTCGACCTCACGTACCTGAGGTCCATTCCAAACATGATGGTGCTTGCGCCCTCCGATGAGGCGGAGCTTGCGCATGCACTCCATACCGCGCTTGCGGCGGACGGCCCTGTGGCCATCCGCTACCCGCGCGGAGCGGGCAGCGGTGTCGGTCTGCCCGCGGAGACGCAGATCTGGACGCCGGGCTGTGCGGAGATCAGGCGTCGGGGCACGGACGTGGCCATCTTGGCGGTAGGCCGGATGGTCGGCGCCGCCGAGGCCGCAGCGGAGCTTCTCGCCGAGGAGGGCATCACGGCGTCCGTGTACGACATGCGCTGGGTCAAGCCGCTTGATAGCGATGCAGCCAAGGAGGCCGCGCTCGGTCACCGCTTGGTGGTGACGGCAGAAGAGAACACCGCCTGCGGTGGGTTCGGTGCCGCGGTCGCCGAAGTGTATGCCGACATGGGCCTTGCGGTGCCGCTGCTCCGTATCGCCGTCCCCGACTGCTTCGTCACTCACGGGGCGATGGGTCTGCTCCTTGAAGAGGTCGGTCTCACGCCCCAAGGAATCCGTGATGGCGTTCTCAGACGGCTCAACGAACGGCCTGGCACGCAGCCAGGCACGAACGAATCGACGGTGGGATCCGATGGTGCGCCGGCGCATCGACGCGCTGCTCGCTGAGCAGGGGTTGTTCGCCTCCCGCGAACAGGCTCGTGCTGCCGTCTTGGCGGGCGAGGTCCGCGTAGCCGGGCAGATCGTGCTCAAGGCGGGCGATCAGGTAGACGAGGACGCGCCGATCGAAGTAACGCAGCGTCGGCGATTCGTCTCTCGCGGGGGAGACAAACTGGCAGCGGCTCTTGATGAGTTCGCGCTGGATGTCTCGGGGTTGCGGGCGGTCGATGTCGGTGCGTCGACCGGTGGCTTCACCGACTGTCTTCTGCAGGCTGGTGCGGCATCGGTGGTTGCGGTCGACGTCGGCTACGGGCAGTTGGCGTGGTCCCTGAGGTGCGATGACCGCGTGACCGTCTTCGAGCGCCTGAACATCCGCGCCGCTGACCCTGCGGCGCTCGGTGCACCGTTTGATGTGGTCGTTGCGGACCTGTCGTTCATATCGCTTCGGATCGTACTACCGAGCCTGCTCGCGCTCATGGGCGCCGATGCCCATCTCGTGATGCTGGTTAAGCCGCAGTTTGAAGCTGGTAAGTCGAACGTGGGAAAACGAGGCGTCGTGAAGGATCCGGCGGTACACACGGAGGCCCTGAGCGACGTTGTGCGGGCATTGGAGGCTGGCGGGCTCGTGGTCAGAGGGCTGACCTTCTCGCCCCTGACAGGGCCGCAAGGTAACATCGAGTTCCTGACATGGGCGAGCTTCGGTGGCGAGCGGGTGGACGTATCCGCGGAGTCCGTCGTCGAAGCGGCCCACGAGGCACTGGGAGGCATGCGTGCGCGTCCTGCTCGTACCTGATATCACGAACGAATCCGCACTCCGCGGGACGGGCGAGATAGCGGCCTGGTGCGGCGCTAACGGCATCGAGCCGGCGCTGGTCGCCGCGGACGCCGAGGCGTGCGGGCTCGAAGGATTCGGCATAGCCAGCCGCGACATCGGCGAGCCCGTGCTCGTGGTGGCCCTCGGCGGCGACGGCACCATTCTCAAGGCGGTTCACCTGGTGGGTGATGTGGCCGTGCCCATCCTCGGGGTGAAGTTCGGACGGCTGGGATTCCTGTCCGGAGCGACGCCCGAGCGCATGCGCGAGGCGATTCTGTCCACCCTGGCGGGCGATGTCTTGATCGAGAGACGCACCACGCTCAAGGCCGAGGTGATCATGGACGGACGTAACGCCGGAACGTATCGCGCGCTCAATGAGGTGGTCGTCTCGAGGGGCACCTCGCGCCGCGTGATAGCGTTCGACATCCATGTGGGCGGCCACGAGGTTGCGCGGCTGTCTGGCGACGGCGTGATAGTGGCAACCGCCACCGGTTCGACCGCCTACGCCCTTTCTGCCGGCGGGCCTGTGGTGGCACCCGGTTTCGGCGGCATGGTCATCGTGCCGGTCGCTGCGCACACGCTGCGCAGCCGAGCGTTGGTGACCGAGGCGGCTGAGACGGTTGAGATCGTGCTGTCCGACCCGCAGCGATCCGACGCGTGTATCACGGTGGACGGCGCCCCGATGCCCTGTCGGCGTGCGGTGGAGCGGCTGGTGGTCTCTAGGGCGGAGCACGACGTGCTGTTGGCCAAACTCGACGGTCGGGATTTCTACGAGACCGTCGCCGAGGAGTTCTTCGGGGGTCGCTAGATGCTCGAAGAACTCCATGTTCGCGACCTCGCGCTCATCGAGGAGGCCTGGCTCGGATTCGGCAGCGGGATGACCGTGCTGACCGGCGAGACCGGCGCGGGCAAGACGGTCTTGCTCGGAGCGCTCAAGCTGCTTGTCGGCGAGCGAGCCGACACCTCAGCGGTGCGCGCCGGTGCGGTCGAGGCCGTCGTGGAAGGCACGTTCACGGCCTCGGGGTGTGATCTGATCGTGAGGCGTCGCGTGAGCGCCGACGGGCGCAGCCGCTGCGTCGTGGACGGGGAGATGGCGACGGTGGGCGCGCTTGCAGAGCGCGTCGGGCCCCTGGTCGACCTGCACGGCCAACACGAGCATCAGGCGCTGCTCGCCACAGCGACCCACATCGGCTTCCTCGACCGGTGGGCTCCCGAGTCGTGCGAACCGGCACGTGCGACCTACCGTGAGGCGTTCGAGGCCTATGCGCAGTCGGTGGGGGCGTTGGCGCAACGTGAGCGCCTTGTCGCCGAAGCACTGCACGACGCGGACCGCCTGCGATTTCTCGTCGATGAGGTCGACAAGGTTGCTCCCGCCCCGGGTGAGGACGAGATGATCGAAGCGCGTCTGCCTGCGTGGACGCACGCCGAGCGGCTCGCCGAGGCCGCCTCTGAGGCCGTCGGGCTTCTGCGCGGTGACGGCGGAGCGCTCGATGCGGTCTCAGCCGCCCAGGCGGCGCTTGCACGTCTCGCCGGTATCGACCCCGCACTCGACGACCTCGCCGCTCGTGTGGGAGAGGCAGGCACGTTGGTCGATGATGCGAGTGCCACGCTGCGGCGCTATCGCGATGGCGTCGAGCATGACCCGGCCGCCCTCGATGCCGCGCACGTGCGACTTGCGGCGCTCACGTCACTCAAGAGGCGCTACGGGCCCACCCTGGGCGATGTGATCGACGCACGAGAGCGGGCCGCACACGGCCTTGCGGCGGTTGATGCGGGCGAGGAGGCACTCGCCGAGGCGCGTGCGCTCGTGGAGCGCACCGGCAGCACGCTCAAGGATGCCGGGGGCGCTCTCGACGGCGTGCGCCGCGCCGCTGCGCCCGGATTCAGCGAGGCGCTCGGCCGGGAGGCCGCTGAGTTGGCGATGACGGGGGCTTCGTTCGAGATCGCGTTCGCCGACCTGCCGTGGGGCCAGTGGAACCCCGAGGGACCGCATACGTGTGAGTTCCTGTACTCGCCGGCCGAAGGGCAACCCGCTCGCTCCCTTGCGCGCATTGCATCAGGCGGCGAGCTCTCCCGCGTGATGCTCGCCCTGAAGGGGGTCTTGGGAAGCGCGGATCGGGTCGAGACGCTCGTGTTCGATGAAGTGGACGCCGGCATCGGTGGGGCGACGGCGATCTCGATCGGCCAGCGGCTGGCCCGGCTCGCGCGCACCCATCAGGTCATCGTCGTGACGCACCTGGCGCAGGTCGCCGCGTTTGCGGACGCACATCTCGTGGTGCGCAAGCTCGCGCAGGACGAGGGCGTGGCCACGACGGTGGTGCCTGTGGAGGGCGAGGACCGAGTCGCCGAGATCGCCCGGATGCTGTCGGGCGCGGTCTCGGACGCCAGCAGGATGCACGCTGCCGAGCTTCTTGCGCAGGCGCGGGAGGCATAAGAGAGGCCGCAGGTGTCTGCGCGGCTCGCTCACAAGGGCGCTATGGATGCGTGGTAGGATACCGCGCAGGTCGCGCCCGCCGCCTGTCGCAGGGGCATGCGTTTTCACCGTCTTTGACCGGAGTGAGATGCGCCACCAGGGAACAGCGAGACTCGACAAGCGTACGAAGGATCTCGTGCAGCGCCTCGGCCCCGAGGACGTGGCCATCATCGACCACGTCGACATGGACCGCGTGAGTGCTGAGGCGCTCGTCGGCACCGGTGTCGAAGTCGTCGTCAACGCCGCACCGTCCATCTCCGGGGCGTACCCCAATGTCGGGCCGCTGCTCCTGGCGCGCGGTGGGGTGACCCTCATCGACGCGGTCGGCGCCGAGATATTCGAGTGCCTGCACGAGGGCGATTCCATCGAGGTGGTCGGCGACGACGTGGTCATCAACGGCCGGGTGTGCGCATCGGGAGAACGCCTTTCGGTGGCCGAGATCGAAGCCAGGATGGAGGCCGCCAAGGCCAACCTCGGCGACCAGCTGGATTCGTTCGCGCGCAACACCCTGCAGTATCTGGACCGCGAACGCGCCATACTCACTGACGAGATGTGGGTGCCGGTGGTCAAGACGCCCATCCACGGACGCCACGTTCTTGTGGTCGTGCGCGGCTACGACTTCAAGGAGGACATCGACGCGCTCAAGCCCTACGTGCGCGAGATGCGGCCGGTCCTTGTAGGCGTCGACGGCGGAGCCGACGCGATCATCGATGCGGGATTCAAGCCGGACATCATCGTCGGGGACATGGATTCGGTGACCGATGCGGCGCTCACCAGTGGCGCTGAACTCATCGTGCACGCCTATGCAGACGGCCGCGCGCCCGGCCGCGCGCGACTCGAAGCGCTCGGCGTCGCCGATGCGGCACACACCTGGCCTCTGACTGCCACGAGCGAGGATCTCGCTCTTCTGCTGGCCTGGGAGTCCGGAGCCGATCTCATCGTCGCAGTGGGCACGCACGCTAACCTCGTGGAGTATCTCGACAAGGGGCGCAAGGGTATGGCCTCGACGTTCCTTGTGCGCCTGAAGGTCGGACCGAAGCTCGTCGACGCCAAGGGCGTGAGCAAGCTGTATCGGAGCGCCGTCGGCCCCGCCCACCTGATGGTGATCGTCGGAGCCGCTCTGGTGGCCGTCAGTGCCGTCGTGCTGATCTCGCCCGACGTTCGTTCGTTCCTTGAGCTCTTCATTCTGAACCTGCGCGCGCTTATCGGCGCGTGACCCGAGGGGGGACCTGTGTACAACCTTCGCTACCACATCGCATCTCTTGTGGCCCTGTTTCTTGCTCTGGCGCTGGGACTGATTCTTGGTGGTCTCGTGGTGCAGAGTGGAGCGGTCTCGCGCCAGCAGAACGCGCTCGTCAAGGGCTTGGAGAAGCAGTTCGCCGAGCTCCGTGAGGAGAACAGCGGCCTGTCTGCGGACAACGAGGTGCTCGATGCGTTCGGCTCGACCCTGACCGATGAGTGGGTGCGCGGACGACTCGAGGGCAAGACGGTCATCGTCGTCACCAACGGCGGGAGGGCGAGCGGTGGCGAAGCGGCGCTCGAAGCGGTCGAGGGAGCTGGCGGGGCGGTCGCAGGTGTCGTGCTTCTACAGCCGGACCTTGGGCTCGAAGACGTCGATGTGCGCTCGCAAGTGGAGAGCCTCGTGTCATCCGACGGCGAGTTGCTCGAAAGCGTCGTGACCTCGCTTGTGGCCGAGTGGGCGTCTGCGGAGACGACGAGGCCGGTGACCGCCGCGTTGGTTGAGGCGGGGGCACTGAGAATCGACGGCTTCACCGATGGGATGGACGTCGTCGGCCTGCTGGATCTTGCGATGACGCAGGGTAAGGTCGAGCCTGCCGGCATCGCTCTGGCGACGGCGTTTCAGGAGTTCGGCGTCGGCGTTGCCGCCCAGGTCGAGGGGGAAGACCCGGGTATCACGCAGGCAGCCGATGATGCGGGGATCTCGGCGTTCGACACCCTTGGAAACGACGTAGGGAGCTACACCCTCGTTGCGTTGTTCACGGGCTCGAAACCGGGCATCTACGGCACGGGCGAGGGTGCGAACGCGGCGTTTCCGGATCCACCTGAGATCACGCCGTAGTCGAACTGCTTGCGCGGCTAGCGCTTCTCGAACGCCAGCTTCGTGAGCGCGATCGAGACGTGCACGAACTGCCGCCCGCGATGGGTGAACCCCGCCGCGTCCCGTCCCGTGGCCGCGTGCGCCATCTGGGTAGGCACCTCGACCACACGCAGTCCCTTGCGCAGGGCTCGGACCGTGAGGGCGACCTCGACGCCATACCCCGATGCGAACGGGCGTGTCGCCTCTAGGCACGCGCGGGTGAGCGCACGCTGGCCCGACAGAGGGGCCATCGCCTCGAACCCGCCGCCCATTCTCCGGATGCCGGACCGAGCCATGCCTTTGACGAGTCCGAACCCCGCCTTGCCGACGGGCGGTGGGAACGTCGCAACGCTCATGTCGGCCCGCCCGGCCAGCACGGGCTCCAGCAAGAGGGTGGCCTGTGAAGCCGTCTCGCCCAAGTCCGCGTCAAGGAGAAGGATCACGTCGGCATCGGCCACCCGTGCTGCACCCGCTTCCAGCGTCGCTCCCTTGCCGACGTTGAACGCCAGGCGGACGACCTTGGCTCCGGCCGCATGAGCGATGTCGGCGGTGTCGTCGGCCGATGCGTCATCGACGACCACGCAGCGGGATATACCCGGTAGCGCCAGCACCGCGGTTACGGTGGCGCCGATACGCTCGGCCTCTTGGAACGCCGGGATGAGCGCGGCGATCATCACGTGTCATCACCCTTCTTCGAGCCGCTCAGGCGGCGTGTGACCCTGGTGCCCAGCTCGGCGACGATCGCCATCTCTTCGATGCGCAGCAGTCGGGCGACGACAAAGGCGGTAGCGAGCCCGGCGATGCCGGCCACGGTGACTTGCAGGAGGGCTTGAGCCACGCTCGGTCCGGTACCGGCCAGGGCACCTGATACATACCAAGCGACTACGCCGGCTGCGATCGAAGCCACAATGGTGCGTGCGAAGGTGGACATGAAACCGCGCATATCGAGCTCGCCGACGCGTTTGCGCAGGAGTAGGGCGAGGATGCCGAACTGAACCGCGTAGAAGAGCCCGTCGGCCACGGGTATTCCGTTGAGCCCAAGCCCCGACCATGCCCCGATCCCGGTGGTCAGAACGAGGTATCCGATGATGTGCAGCGTGGTCGTGAACAGGTTCGTGAGCATCGGTGTCAGGGTGTCCTTGAGCGAGTAGAACGCACGCAATACGAACATCATGCAGGCGAAGAAGACGAGCCCCAGTGCCCAGAATCTGAGCGCCCCGGCGACCGCAGGGACATCCGTGGCGCTGAAGCGTCCGATGAGGTAGAGCGTGGCAAGAGGTGTCGATAGCGCCACAAGCAGAGCCGACGTAGGCATGACCAGCAATGCTGTGGCTCGCAGGCCCTTCGAGAACGTTGTTCGAAAGGCGGCGATGTCCTGTTTGCCGGCAGCGTCTGACATCTCGGTGAAGACCGCGGTGGCGAGTGCGACCGCCAGTATGCCGTAGGGAAGCTGGTAGAACGTCCACGCGTACGCCAGTACCGCAGGCCCGTTCGGGGTGACTGACAGTGCGCTGGCGTTGCGAAACGAGACCGCTACCAGGTTCGTCACCACGTAGATGACGGTGGGAACGGCCAGCACCAGCATCCTTCGCACATAGGGATCGTTCAGCCCGAGTGAGGGCGTGTAGCGCACGCCGGTGCGCACGAGCGAGGGAATCATGACGGCGAACATGGCTACGACGCCCAGCGTCGTGCCGACGGCGAGAACGACGAGCGTCGTCCGATTGAGCGGCATGCGATAGACAGCCAGCATCGTAGCGATGACGACGAGGTTGTTGAACACCGGGCCAAGCGCGGGCCACAGGTACTTGCGCTCCGCGTTGAGCAGCCCCTGAATGACCATCCCGCCGCCGTAGAAGACCACCTGGATGGCGAAGAACGTGAAGAAGAAGGCAGCCGCGGTTTGAACGGCAGCGCCAGAAGCGCCGCTTGAGCGGAAGGTCTGGGTCCAGATGAACGGCGCCGGGAAGAGCGTTCCGGCAACCGCCACCACTCCCAGTGCGAGCACGATGAGCGTGAACACGCGGCTCGCGAAGCGCCCTGCCTCCTCGGGACCGCGGGCGGCTTTGACTTCGAGGTAGGTCGGGATGAACAGGGAGGAGAGGATGCCTCCGGCAACCAGTTCGAAGATCATGTTGGGGACGTTGTTCGCGACCCCGTAGGCGGCCGTGAGGCCGCTGGCTCCCAGCGCGAGCGCCATGGCCCACATGCGCACGAAACCCGTCACGCGTGACAGCAGCGTCGCGACTGACATCAGGGCGGTCGAACGGGCTATCGAGGGCGCGGCGATGATGGCTCCCGTGTACGTCGGCGCTGACCGTGCCGCGCGAGGTCGCGCGGGCCGTGACCAGTGTACCTGAGCTCAGATGGCACGATTCGGGCGTCGCGAAGGCGTCAACCGCTCGTCACCGCGCCGATCACGCGCATCCGCTACCATAGGCACCGATGAAACGCCTCTTCACGACAGCAGTGCTGGCTGCCGCGCTCTCTTGCGCGTGGCTCAGCGCTACCCCTGCCTCCGCGCAGCCTCAGGCGAAACGCGTCGTCATAGTGCTTGCTCCCTACCTCACGTGGAGTGATGTCACGCCGACGTCGACGCCGACGATCTGGAAACTCGCGGACAAGGGGGCGATCGGCGATATCAACGCGCGCAGTCGCGCGAGGAGACTCGGTGAGCCGTCTTCGCCCCTAGAGGGTGCACTCACGATCTCGGCAGGCGCGTGGTCGGTGCCCGACTTTCAGGCTGCTGCCGCGTACCACGTCAACGAGCGCTACGAGGTCGGTGACGCGGCCGAGGCGTTTCGGCGCACGACCGGCTATCAGGTGCGGGCCAACCAGATCGTCTTCCTCGGAATGCCCGTCACGCAACGCGCGAATGCCGAGCGTTCGTTCGAGGTGGTCCTCGGCACACTCGGCCAAGCCGTCGAGGATGCGGGCGGTCTTACGGCGGCGGTCGGAAACTCCGACGTCGGGTACGTGACCGGCGAGCAGCGCAAGGTCCGTGCGGCCGCATTGGCGGCCATGAACCAGCAGGGACTGGTCGCTGCGGGAGATGTGTCCGCGCGGCTGCTCCGTGAGGACCCGAACGCGCCGTTCGGCATCGAGACCGACCCCGATGCATTCGACCGGGCCCTTCAAGATGTGGCGAGCGCCTCGATGGACGTCACCGGACCCGCGCTGGTGGTGCTCGATGCGGGCGACGCGTACCGGGCAGCGAGATTCGAGTCACAGGTGACGACCGCGATCGCTGCCCGGCACCGCCAGCACGCGGTAGAGGCCCTCGATCACGTGGTCGCGATGGCGGGGGAGCGCTTTCCTGACGCCACCTTGATCGTCGCCTCACAGTCGACGCTCGATCCGAGTATCGGTCGGCTCGAGGGGCTGGGTCCCATCGTCGTGTCGGGCGAAGGTTGGTCCGGGTTCCTGACGTCGAGCTCAACCCAGCGATCCGGATTCGTGACGAACCTCGATCTGACCGCGACGGTGCTCGATATCTTTGGAATCGAGCGCCCCGTCCAGGTTCTGGGCAACGAGATGACGCTTCTCGCCGCACCGGAGTCTCTTGAAGCACGCATCGCGATTCTCGATCGGATGAATCGCACCGCCGTCTCGGTCGATGCGGCGAAACCCGGCGTGGTGAACGGCTTCGTCATGTTCACGGTGCTCGTACTCCTGCTCTCGAGCATGGTGATCGTGCGCTCGCGGCTGTGGTCGTCGAGGTTGCGCACTGCGTGGGTGTACGCGCTGGGCGCGGCGCTGTTGTACGCCTTGTGCATCCCTGTCTCGTCGTGGCTGATGTTCGCCTGGATGCCGTGGCCCGCAACCGTGGCTGAGGTGCTGGTCGGATTGTTCGCCTCCGCGACGGCACTGTGGCTGCTGTCGCTCATCTCGCTGAAGTTCCTCCCGCCGAGGGTGCCGGTAGCGGCGCTCTCACTGCTCACGAGCCTCGTGCTTCTGGTTGACCAGTTCCTCGGCGCACCCGCATCCTTCACCAATATCTTCGGCTACTCGCCCCTGATGGCGGCTCGTTTTTACGGCATCGGCAATGAGGCCTCGGCGATACTGTTCGGGGCCACGATAGTCGGCCTTGCGATGCTGTTCGATGAGTGGGCCGGAAAGCGTTGGACGAGCGTGTTCAAACGCCTCGGGCTGCCCGTTGTGGGTGTAGTCATCGTCGTCGTCAGTGCGGCACCCTTCCTCGGGGCCAACGTGGGTGTGGTGGCGTGGGGCACGGTGGGCTTCGTGCTCGCCTGGGTGCTCATGAACGGGCGTCACGTGTCCTTCAAGACCGGGGTCTGGATTGCTCTGATCGTCATCGTGGTCGTGGGGGCGTTCGCCGCCATCGACCTGTTCGGCGGTGGCGAGAAGACGCACCTCGCGCGCGCGCTGGAGTCTGCGGACTCCGGAGGCGTCATCGAGCTATGGAAGATCGTGGCGCGCAAGGCGGAAACCAACATGCGCGTTCTGACCCACACACGCTGGGCCTACATCCTCATCGCGGTCGTGGCGTTCTTGGCGTTCATGAGGTGGCGGCCGCAAGGCGATTTCGCGGACACGCTGGCCGAGAACCCGAACTTCGCTGATGCCATCACCGTCTCGCTTGTCGCGGGCCTTGCGGCGTACTTCACCGAGGACTCGGGCATCGTCCTGCCTGCGCTCGAGGTGTTCTACATCGGCGTGGCCTTGGCGTGGCTCATGCTCGCGCGTCTGCTCGATGCGCCAAGCAGGCCCGACACGCAACGGGCGGACGTACGGTGAGCACCGCAGCGCCCGCGGCATTGGTTCTGGGCGCTGCACTCCTTGGGGCGCTCCTCCCGTGGCTCTTCATGCGCATGCTGGAGCCCGCGCTGGCGACCGCGTCCAAGGCGGCCGCGTTGAACTACCGCGGCACGCGGGTCCACCTCGGGCTTGGCGTGGTGTGGTTGATCTGGGCCGGCGCAGCCATCGTGGGCGGCATTGCCGCAGCCGCAGTATCTGATACGAGCGTGCTGCGGGTGCTGACGCTGGCGGGCCCTCTGGCGCTTGTCGCGTTCGCGCTGGGCATGGTCGACGATGCGTTCGGGACCGGTGAGACACGCGGGTTTCGGGGGCACCTCGGCGCGATGCGTCGGGCGCGCCTGACGACCGGTGGCCTGAAACTGGTCGGCATCGGACTGGCGTGCCTGGTGGCGGCTGCTATCGTGTCCCAGGTCGCGCCGTGGGGAACGACACGGGTATCTGACGCTGCGCAAGTGGGGGTGCGATTCGCTCTCACGCTCGTGGCGGGGGCGGCGATCGCGCTGACTTCGAACTTCGTGAACCTCATGGATCTGCGCCCCGGGCGGGCGCTCAAGACGTACTCACTGCTCGCCTTGGTGGGTGTGGCGTCAACGGTGATGGCGGCCCTCTACCGACCGACCGTGTTCGGGAGCACGACCGGGCATATCGCCGTGGACGGCTTGGCCCTGTCGGTGTTTCTCCTTGGCCCTGTTGCCGCAGTGTGGCGAAGCGACCTGGGTGAGCGCGGGATGTTGGGCGATGCGGGGGCCAATCCGATGGGCGCCGTGGCGGGGATGTTCATCGTACTGGGGCTGCCGGTGTGGGGACTGCTCGTCTACGCATCACTCATGTTCGTCGCCAATGCAGCGAGCGAGCGCGTCAGCTACTCGCGCGTTATCGAGGCCAACCCTGCGCTGAGGTGGCTTGATGGCCTGGGGCGCTTGGGCGGTGGCGAGCCCTCTCAAGGCGCGTCCACGAGGTTCGAATCCGATAGTGGGCAATCCGATGGCGACGATGTCGCATCGTCGAAGTAGAATCGACGGAGTCAGGGTATTTGCGATTTTCAGACGCTGGTGACGATGGAGAGAAGAAGGAGCACATGACCAAGCACATCTTCGTGACCGGTGGAGTAGTCAGTTCGCTGGGAAAGGGCATCACGGCGGCCTCGCTTGGCCGACTTCTCAAGTCCCGTGGCCTCAAAGTCACCATCCAGAAACTCGATCCCTATCTGAACGTCGATCCCGGCACGATGAGTCCCTTCCAGCACGGCGAGGTCTTCGTGACCGACGATGGGGGAGAGACCGACCTCGACCTCGGGCACTACGAGCGGTTCGTGGATGAGTCGCTGTCGCGCGACTGCAACGTCACTGCCGGATCCGTGTATCAGAACCTCATCGGCAAGGAGCGCCGGGGAGACTTTCTCGGCGGCACCGTCCAGGTCATTCCGCACGTCACGAACGAGATCAAGGAGCGCATCAACAGGCTCTCCGAGCAGACCCGCCCCGACGTGATCATCACCGAGGTCGGCGGCACGGTCGGCGACATCGAGTCCTTGCCGTTCTTGGAGGCGATACGGCAGATGCGCAAGGACAAGGGTCGCGACAACGTGTGCTACATCCACGTGTCTCTCGTCCCGTGGATCGCCGCGTCGAGCGAGCTCAAGACCAAGCCGACGCAGCACTCAGTCAAGGAGCTGCGCTCCATCGGTATTCAGCCCGACTTCATCGTATGTCGCAGCGACCGTCCCATCGACGTGAGCATCCGTCGCAAGATCGCGCTGTTCTGCGACGTCGAGCCAGAGGCCGTCGTGTCCGCGCAGGATGCCCGCAGCATCTATGAGGTACCGATGCGGTTGCGGGAGCAGAAGCTCGATACGATGGTCATGGATCGCCTCGCGCTGACCGCGGGCGAGCCTGACATGGCCGAATGGGAAGCCTTCGTGGCGCACTCAGCCGCGCTGCCCGATGAGGTTCGGATCGCCCTCGTGGGGAAGTACGTGGCACTGCCGGATGCGTACCTGTCGGTGACTGAGGCACTTGACCACGCCGGCATCTACCACGAGCACAAGGTGAAGATCGAATGGGTGGACGCTGAGTCGCTCACCCCCGAAGAGGTGGCGACCACGTTTGCCGCCTTCGACGGCATCCTCGTGCCCGGCGGTTTCGGTATCCGCGGTGTGGAGGGCAAGATCCGCGCAGCCCGGTACGCCCGCGAGAACGATGTCCCCTACTTCGGCATCTGCCTGGGCATGCAGGTGGCCGTGGCCGAGTTCGCTCGGCACGTTGCGGGTCTTGATGGCGCCAACTCAAGCGAGTTCGATCCGGTGACCGAGCACCCGGTCATCGACCTGATGCGCGACCAGCACGATGTGGCTGACATGGGTGGCACCATGCGGCTTGGAGCCTACCCGTGCAAAGTCACGCCCGATACCAAGGGATGGGCTGCGTACGGAGAGGAAGTCATCTACGAGCGTCACCGCCACCGCTATGAGGTCAACAACGCGTACCGTGACCAGCTCGTCGAAGCAGGCCTCATCGTGAGCGGCGTGAGTCCTGATGGTCGCCTCGTCGAGATGGTGGAGTTGCCCGGACACCCGTGGTTCCTGGGCAATCAGGGGCACCCCGAGTTCAAGAGCCGGCCCACGAGGCCCGCACCACTGTTCCGCGACTTCGTGGGCGCCGCGGTGGCGTTCCGGCGCTCGCGCGAGGGCTGACATGGGCGAGCATCCGCCGATCGATGCGGGGCGGTTGCTGGCGACCTTCCTGGAGCTTTGCCGAACGTACAGCCCTTCCGGCACCGAGAGTGCCTGTGCCGCGCTGTGCGCAGATGCACTCAGATCCGCAGGGTGCGCCGTGCGTTTTGATGACTCAGCCGCCACCACAGGGTCCGACACAGGGAACCTGATCGCGGTGCTTCAAGGCACCACACCCGGAACCCTCGTGCTGTGCGCACACCTCGACTGCGTGGAACCGTGTGATGGGGTCGAGCCGATCATCGAGGATGGCATCATCACGTCGGCAAGCCAGACGGTTCTTGGAGCCGATGACAAGGCGGGCCTCTCTGCGGCCATCGAGTGCGTTGCCGTGATGGCCGCTTCGAGCAAGCCGCGACCTACCCTGAAGTGCGTGTTCACCGTACAGGAGGAGGTCGGCCTGCGAGGGGCCAAGGCGCTCGATCCATCAGTCGTATCGGGTGACGTATGCCTCGTGCTCGACGCTGAGGGCGAGCCGGGCGGAATAGTCATCGCGGCGCCGACCCACATCACCTTCACAGCCGAGTTCACAGGCCGTGCGGCTCATGCCGGGGTCTCGCCTGAGCAGGGCGTGTCGGCCATTGCCATGGCGGCTGATGCCGTGTGCAGGCTCCCGAGCGGGAGGGTCGACGAGTTGTCAACGGCCAACGTCGGCACCATCGAGGGGGGAACGGCAACCAACGTGATCGCCGGATGGGCCCGGTTGACCGGCGAATGCCGCTCTATTGACAGGGTGCGTGCCGAGGCGCTACAGGGCACGATGGATCAGATCATCCGTTCAGCAGCTCGAGAAGCCGGCGGTGAGGTCGAACTCCTGTGGACTGTTGAGTACGAGGGGTTCACGTTCGCTGAGACTGAGGGGCCGGTGGAGCTCGTGCGGGCGGCGTGCATCGATGTCGGAATACCTCCCCGCTTCTTCGCGACCGGGGGCGGGAGTGATGCGAACGTCATCGCCGCCCTCGGAGTGCCTGCGGTCGCCTTGTCGTGCGGGATGAAGGGCGTTCACGGCACGGCCGAGTCGCTCGCCGTCTCCGACCTGGAGCGTCTGACAGAGCTGTGCGTGGCGGTGGCCGCGCGCATGGCTCGGGAGGACTGAGCCATGCGACTGGTCTGGGGGACGATCAGCGCGATCAAGGATGCGCACGACGGCATGCAACGGCTTGCCGTGGCGCTGGATGACGGCAGCGTCGGCTACGCGATCTGCTACCTGGGGTTGTCCGGCGCATGCGGGCCGGGTGACCGCGTCGTGGTCAACACCACGGCGATGGACTTGGGGCTCGGAACCGGCGGCGCCCATTTCGTGGTTGCGCGCGCCGGTCGTGGCGAGGGCGTCATACATGATGTCGCCTCAGGTGGTCACATCATGAAGCTACGGTACTCGCCACTTCAGGTCGACGTGCTGGCTGCGGAGGCGCAGGAGTCGCCCCACCACGAACGCCTGCGCACTGCTGATTCACTCGGAGGCCTTCCCGTTGTGTGTTGCGGGCTGCACAGCCAAGTTCCTCTTGTCGCCGCTGCAGTCAAGCAGGCAGACCCGGATGCCGTTGTCGTGTACTGCATGACCGATGATGCTGCACTGGCACTCGGTCTGTCCGACGTGATTCGGTCAAGTATCAGCGCCGGGCTGATCGATGCCACGGTGACGTGTGGCCAGGCCTTCGGCGGTACGCTCGAGTCCGTCAACCTACACTCCGGGCTGCTTGTGGGCGCGCACATCTGTGGCGCCGCCGTGTTGATCGTCGCGATCGGACCGGGCGTCGTTGGGACGGCCACCCCCTTCGGGCACGGCGGGGTTTCGCAAGGGGAGGCCATCAATGCGGTGGCAGCCCTCGACGGCGTGCCGATAGCCTGCCTTCGGGTCTCCTTCGCCGACTCTCGGCAACGGCACAGGGGAGTCAGCCATCACTCCATCGCCGCACTGACGCGCATCGCGCTTGCTCCTGCGAAGGTGCCGGTACCCGACGTCATCGCTGAGCAGAAGGCCGTGATAGACGCTGCCCTGGAGCAGGCGGGAGTGTGGGTGCGTCACGAACGGGTGGATTCCGCTGCCGGCGCATCTCTGCCGTCGATGCGCGGCGTCCAGGTGTCCAGCATGGGACGGGTGCTGGCCGATGACCCCGCCTTCTTCGCTGCGGCGTTCGCTTCGGGCGATGTTGCGGCGCGGTTGGCGCGTGCGGCGACCTAGTTCGCTGCGCATATAAAACCGTTGCGCTCAGGATTTCTCTCTGAGGCATTGCGCCCAGCGTCCAAGACGTTACACTTAGCAACAATCTCGTTCCCAATAGCGAGATTCCGTAAATGGACAACGTCCCCGCGATAGCAGTTCGTCAAGGAGGTCTGGTCAGCCGTGATCATCGGAGTACCCAAAGAGATCAAGAACAACGAGTTTCGGGTCGGCCTTACGCCCGGTTCCGTGCGCGAGTTCGTTCGTGCCGGTCATGGTGTGCTTGTTGAGAAGACGGCGGGTGATGGATCCTCATTTCCCGATGCGGAGTATGCGGCTGCAGGAGCGCGTATCGTCGAGAGCGCTGATGAGGTCTTCGCCAGCGCCGACATGATCGTGAAGGTCAAGGAGCCGCAGGCGGTCGAGATCGCCCGCCTGCGCCCGGGTCAGATCCTGTACACGTACCTGCATCTGGCGCCCGACCTCGCACAGACCGAGGGGCTCATCAACTCGGGTGCCGTGTGTATCGCTTACGAGACCGTCGAGTTGCCCAACAAGACGTTGCCGCTGTTGGCGCCTATGTCCGAGGTCGCGGGTCGCATGGCCTCGGTGGTCGGAGCCGAGTACCTCCAGAAGCCGCGCGGTGGACGCGGCGTGCTGATAGGTGGTGTGCCTGGCGTGCTCCCGGCAAGCGTCGTGATCCTGGGCGCGGGGGTCGTGGGCATCAACGCGCTGTACATGGCGGTCGGTATGGGTGCCAATGTCACGGTCATGGACGTGAACCTTGACCGGTTGCGTTACATCGATGAGCTGTGGGGCAACCGAGTCCGCACGGTGTACAGCAACGCCCACAACGTCGAGGAGGCCGTCTACGGCGCAGATCTCGTGATCGGCGGCGTTCTGCTCCCCGGCGCTCGTACGCCGTGGCTCGTTACGAAGGACATGCTCCCCAACATGAAGCGCGGTTCGGTGGTTGTTGACGTCTCCGTGGACCAAGGTGGCTGCATCGAGACCACGAAGGCGACAACTCATGCCGATCCGACGTACTTCGTCGACGGCGTGCTCCACTACGGCGTGGCCAACATGCCCGGTGCCGTGCCCAACACGTCGACCCTTGCGCTCAACAACGCGACCCTGCGCTACGGACTGGCCATAGCCAACAAGGGGTGGAAGCAGGCGGTTGCCGACGACGCCGCTTTGGCGAAGGGCGTGAACGTACTGGACGGCAAGATCACCTACAAGCCGGTCGCGGATGCGCACGGACTCGAGTATGTCGCTCTCGAGGGGCTTATCGCCTGACCCTGGTAGTCCAAGCAAAGATCGAAGCGGCCGTCCCGGTTCAAGGGGCGGCCGCTTCGCGTATCATCTCGTGGCGTGGAGACACTCATCAGCGAGTACCTGGCACACCTCGTCGTCGAGCGCGGAGCGAGCCCCAACACGGTAGCCGCTTATCGCGCCGACTTAGCCGAGTACGCGCGTTTTCTGCAAGGCCGCGACATCACCTCACCCGATGCAATCCGGCGCGAAGACATCACCGCTTACCTGCTTCATCTTCGCGAGCGGGGTCTTGCGCCGGGCTCGGTGGAGCGCAAAGCCGCATCGCTCAAAGGACTTCACAAGTTCCTTGTGCGAGAAGGTATCACCGAGAACCACCCGACGGCGCGGCTGGCCTTGCCCAAGGTGCCCGAACGGCTTCCTGACGTGATCTCGGTCGACGAGGCCGCCCGCTTGTTGTCGCAGTCGTTTCCCGACGGACCCGTGGGGTTGCGGGACCGTGCGCTGTTGGAGGTGCTCTATGGCTGCGGGCTGAGAGCCAGCGAGGTGACGGGTCTCGAGATGATGGATGTGGACTTGGATGCCGGGGTGGTGCGTGTCACGGGGAAGGGCGATAAGCAGCGGCTGGTGCCGATCTGCGGCATGGCGTCGCGGACCCTTGCGGCGTACCTGCAGACCGGAAGGGCGCATCTGCGCTCCGCGCGCAGTGTCAGCGGCGTGGACTCAGCAGTGTTCCTCTCGCGGCGGGGGAGGCGCATGTCGCGGCAGAGCGTGCACACGATGGTGAGCAGCTACGGCGCGCGAGTCGGTCTCGAGGGATTGCACCCACACACCCTGCGTCACTCCTTCGCGACGCACATGCTGGAAGGCGGCGCTGACCTTCGGGCGCTGCAGGAGATGCTCGGTCATGCGGACATCTCGACGACTCAGGTCTACACACATGTGGATACGCGCCATATTCGGGAAGAATACCTATCGACACACCCTCGTGCGCGCATGCGCTGAGCAGTCAGGGTGTCACGTATCCGGTTGGTGGGCCACTCCTGCCCCAATAGCAGTAGAATGAATACGCAGGGGTTGTCCGTGTATAGGGAGGGAGATGTCTGTGATATCGAAGTGGAGCAAGTTGCTGGCCCTCATGCTGGCTCTCACGCTCATCGCGTCGTTTGCGGTGGGTTGTGCCCAGCCTGAGGAGCCGGCCGAGGATCCGGTTGCCGAGGAGCCGATGACCGACGTCAAGGCAGCGATGGTCACCGATATAGGCGGGTTGGGCGACGATTCGTTCAACGACCTGTCCTACGCGGGTCTCGAGAGGGCCAAGGCCGAGCTGGGCGTCACCATCGAGGCCCTCGAGTCCAAGGAGCCGACCGACTACGAGAGCAACATCAACCAGCTCGCGTCGGCCGGTTTCAGCCCGATCTTCGCCGTCGGGTTCCTGATGACGGACACCGTTGTCAAAGTGGCGCCGCAGTTCGCAGACGTCAACTTTGGAGGCATCGATATCTTCTTCGAAGAGCCTTCCGCCAACGTGGTCGGTCTGCTCTTCAAGGAGCAGGAGGCCGGATACCTCGCGGGTGTGGTCGCAGGCAAGCTGACGGCTATGCCGGACGTGGATGATCGCCTCAACGACAAGAAGATCATCGGCTTCGTCGGCGGTATGGAGATCCCGCCCGTCCAGAAGTTCGAGGCCGGATTCATCGCGGGCGCCAAGTCGGTACTGCCCGACGTGGAGATCAAGACCATCTACACCGGCACGTTCACCGATCAGCAGAAGGGCCTCGAGGCCGGCAAGACCCTCATCGAGTCTGGCGCCGACATCATCTTCGCCGCTGCGGGAGCCACGGGCTCTGGTACCGCAAAGGCGTGCCAGGACAACAAGGCGCTGTTCATCGGCGTCGACGCCGACCAGTACAACACCATCGAGGGCATTGGTGACACGATTCTGACCTCTGCGATCAAGCGGGTCGACAACGCCGTGTTCCTCACGGTCAAGGAAGCTGTCGACGGCGTCCTCAAGGGCGGAGAGAACCGCGTCTTCGGTCTTGCAGAGGATGGCGTGGGCCTTGCCCCGTATCACGATTGGGAGACGAAGATGCCGGCTGAGGTCAAGGAGGCCGTCGACAAGGCGATCGCCGACATCAAGGCCGGAACGGTTACGGTTCCCGAGACCAAGTAACGACTCAACGGATCCACGCCGATGCGACCGGCGGGCGGGCGTTCACTCGCCAGAACAACGCCCGCCGGTCGCGCGGTGTGCCTCGTGCCGGGAGAGCCCATGGAAGCCGAGCCCAGCCCGACCTGCGACGCGCCGCAACCGAGCGGACGTCGCGAACCCATTCTTGAACTCAAGCACATCACCAAGCGCTTCCCCGGCGTTTTGGCCAACGAGGATGTTTCCATCGACGTTGCGCCCGGCGAAGTGCTCGCGCTGCTCGGCGAGAACGGCGCGGGAAAGTCCACACTCATGAACGTCGCCTACGGTCTGCTCGCCCCGGATACGGGTGAGATGCTCGTCGACGGCGAGGTGGTGAGCGTGCGTGCGCCCCGCGATGCGATCGCGTTGCGCATAGGCATGGTCCACCAACACTTCATGCTCGTGGAAACACTCACGGTCACCGAGAACATCGTTTTGGGACTTGAGCCCACCGTGACGGGTGGAGTCATCGATCGCGACGCCGCCCGGAGTCGCGTCACCGAGCTGTCGGAGCGCTATGGGCTCAAGGTCGATCCGGACGCACGCGTCCGGGATCTGTCGGTCGGTCGCCAGCAGCGCGTTGAGATACTCAAGGCACTCTACCGCGACGCCCGGATCCTGATTCTTGACGAACCGACCGCCGTGCTCACGCCGCAGGAGGTGCACGAACTTTTCAACATCGTTCGCGGTCTGGTCAGCGAAGGGCTTGCGGTCGTGATCATCACCCACAAGCTCGACGAAGTCATGGCGTTCTCCGATCGTATCGTGGTCATGCGAGCGGGACGCGTGGTGGGCGAGACGACACCCAGCGTGTGCAGCGAGGAGTCGCTCGCGCGCATGATGGTCGGTCGCGACGTGGTGCTGCGCGTGGAGAAGCCGGATCACGTTTCCGGCGATGTGCTGCTCGACGTGTCCGCCCTGTCCGTGATGGATGACCGCAAGTTATCCGCCGTGCGTGACCTTTCTCTGACAGTGCATGCGGGCGAGATCGTGGGCATCGCAGGTGTCGACGGTAATGGGCAGCGCGAACTCGTCGAGGCGATCATGGGGCTGCGGCGTCCGGTTTCAGGCACGGTCACCCTCAAAGGCAAAGACATCACTCACGATGATCCTCGTCGTACGATAGCCTCAGGGGTCAGCCACGTGCCGGAGGATCGTCATCGGCGCGGTCTCGTGCTCGACTTCGATCTCGTTGAGAACGTGGCGCTGGGTGATCACCGGCGTGCACCGTTCTCGAAGTTCGGCGTTCTCAACCGTCGCGCCATGGAGGCCGAGGCCAAGAGCCGCATCGCCGACTACGACGTACGCACGCCCAGCGCGCACATAGCGGCCGCGAACCTGTCCGGCGGAAACCAGCAGAAGTTGGTGCTCGCCCGCGAACTAGGCAGAGACCCCGATGTGCTGATCGCCGCGCAACCGACGCGCGGTCTGGATGTAGGCGCGATCGAGTTCGTGCATCGCCGCATTCTGGCCGAGCGCGAGGCAGGCAAGGGTGTCTTGCTCATCAGCATGGAGCTCGAGGAGATCTTGGCGCTGTCCGACCGCATTCTCGTCATGTACGAGGGCGCCATCGTCATCGAGTTCGTTGGGGGTACGGTCACCGAGGAGGAGCTTGGGTTCCACATGACGGGCGGGTCGAAGAAGGCGGCGAAGGACGAGGTGACCGATGCCTGATCCTTCTGACAAGACGATCGAACAGATCGAACAGGAGCGCGAGGCTGCTGAGCGCAAGAACGCGCTCGATCAGCAGCGCATTCGGCGGGCGATATCGATCGCGACGCCGTTCATCTCGGTGGCTATCGCGGTCATCATCGGATCACTGCTCATGCTTGCGGCCGGCAAGGATCCTGTTGCCGCGTACGCGGCGATGTTCAAGGGCTCATTCGGCGGCACGCGGCAGATCGGCGAGACGCTTCTGCGAGCGACACCGCTCATATTCACCGGACTCGCCGTGGCATACGGCTTCCGCGCCGGGTTGTTCAACATCGGCGCCGAAGGCCAGCTCTTCTTGGGCGGCCTGGCAGCGGCCTTCGTCGGGGTCAAGGTGGCAGGGCTGCCGTGGGCACTGTCGATTCCGCTCATCATCGTGGCCGCGGCCCTCGCCGGTGCGGCATGGGCGTTCATTCCGGCTCTGATGAAGGCGAAGATCGGCGCGCATGAGGTCATCACGACGATGATGTTCACCTACATAGGCCGCTACTTCGTCTCATGGATCATCCTCGATCACTTCCGTGCTGAGGGGGCGATCCCTCAGACTCCGATGTTGCCCGAGACGAGCCAACTGCCCCGTATCAGTGATGTCTTCACCTTCGTCGAGCCGAACCGCGCGCACCTGGGGCTCGTTCTGGGAATCCTCGCCGCGGTTCTGGTGTGGTGGATTCTCAAGTACACAACCCTCGGGTTTGAGGCCCGAGCAGTCGGGTTCAACCCGACCGCGTCGGAAACGGGGGGCATTTCGATCGCCTCCACAACGATCAAGTCACTGTGTCTTTCGGGTGCGTTGGCCGGTCTTGCCGGGGCGGTGGAGGTCATGGGGGTCCACTTCCGCTTGTTCGACCAGTTCTCACTGGGGCTTGGTTTTGCGGGTATCGCCGTTGCGCTTCTGGCCAAGAACAACCCGATCGGGGTGATAGCGGCGGCGATCCTGTTCGGCGGCCTGTCTGCCGGGGCCGGCACCATGCAGCTGGAGGCAGATGTATCGCAGAAGGTCATCTCCATCATCCAGGGCGTGATCATCTTCATGGTTGGGGCCGAGACCATCGTGACCTGGACGGTAGCCAGGATCCGTGACCGAAAGGGGGACGCTGATGCTGTTTAGCGACATCGTCACTCCTGAGCTTTTCGCCTCGGCGGTTCGTTTGGCGACACCGATCGCACTTGCTGCTGTGGGCGCCTCGATCTGCGAGCGCTCAGGCGTGGTCAACATCGCCATGGAGGGTCTGATGCTCATCGCCGCGTTCTCCGGAACAGCGGTGGCGCTTCTGACGGGCTCCACGTGGCTCGGGGTTATCGGAGCGGTACTCGCCTCGTTGATCTTCGCCTCGCTGCACGCGTGGGCATCGGTCAATCTGCGATCCGACCAGGTCATCTCCGGTACGGCCATCAACATCCTGGCGCTCGGCATCACGGGCTATCTCATGGAGACGATCTTCGGTCGTCCCGGCACGACCGAGTCCGTCCAGACGATTCCGCCGGTGTTCGACTTCCCCTCAGGCGGTGAGGGCTTCCTCGGCGAGGCCTGGCACTGGATCAACACGGTGGTCTTCAGCTACACCCCGATCGTCTACTTCGGCATGTTCGCCGCTGTGTTCCTCACGTGGGCGCTCTACCGGACACGCTGGGGTCTACGGCTTCGCTCGCTGGGCGAGCACCCGCGTGCCGCCGACACGATGGGTGTGAACGTCTCTGCCGGTCGCTGGTTCGCCATTCTGGTCTCGGGCTTCATGAGCGGCCTGGCCGGAGCCAACCTGACGCTGGAGCAGGTGGGCAGCTTCACCGAGGGAATGACGAACGGTCGCGGCTTCATCGCCCTTGCGGCGATGATCTTCGGTCGATGGGTTCCCGGGGGAGGCTACCTCGCCTCGCTGCTGTTCGGATTCGCCGAGGCGTTGCAGCTCAAGCTGCAGATCTTCGGAGACCTCATCATCGTCCCGCGGCAGTTCTTCCTCGCGCTGCCCTACCTGCTTACGGTCATCGTGCTCGCGGGCGTCGTAGGTCGCGCGACGGCTCCCGCGGCGATCGGAAAGCCTTACAAGAGCAAAGCCTAGAGGCGGCGCCAAGACCGGGGGCTATCTAGCGCAGCCGCGTGCGGCACGCTACGGTCGATTCGTGGCGTCTTCGCGCGTGTCTGTCGCGGTGTCCTCCGCGTGGTCTTCGGTCGCTTCTTCGCCGTTGGAGGCGCGCGCCTGTCCGACCAAGATGAGTGCTGCGATGATGATGATCGCCACGATAAGATCACCGGGCATGTCGGGTGAGAAGTCACCATTGCGGATGACGAGTGAGCGAACCACGTAGGCGGCGCCCGGGATTGCGAGCGCCGCCCACAGGGGCAGTCGGATGCGGGGTCGAGGCAGCATTCTGGCTGCGGACCTACACGGCGTCTTCGGGACCCATGGGCGCCTGGGGGCCCACACGGTCGTTGACTACGCTCGTGGCGTCTGTCTGGTTGGATGCCCGCTGTGCCCGGCGTGTGCGGCGGCGCACGAGGGCAACGACCACCCAGACGAACAGGCCGATGACGAGGGCAAGCGGCAGAAGCGCGATGACGGTCGTGATGATGACCTGAACAACCTGGATCGCCCCTTGGACTCCGCGGCTGAACGCCTCGCGTATGCCGTACCACGGGTTCTCGGGTCCGACGACCGGCCCGGGCTCGCTGAGATTGACCACGAGAGTCGCGCGGGCCACCTGACGCTTCAGGTAGGTGAGCTGAGCGTCCATCGCCTCGATCTCGCCACGGACGCGCGATAGCTCGCCCTGAACCGCCAGCAGGTCGTCGACGTCCTTGGCCTCGTCAAGGAAGGTGCGCAGGCGGACTTCTTCCGCTCGGAGGTTGCGCAGGCGTGCCTCCATATCGACTGCCTGCTCGGTGACGTCGCTGGAGCTCTCGGACTGGGACGTGACATCGCCGAGCTTGGCTACCGCAGCGCTGAGCGCGTCGAGCTTGGCTGCGGGAACGCGCAGCGTGATCGAAGCGTAGCTCGGGCCCCCCGAGGATTGCCCTTCCATGCCGGGGTACGATCCGGCGTTCATCGACAGGTCCGCGACCTCCGCACCCATCTTGGTCGCCACCAGCCTGATGGCGGGGAGGGCCTTGTCGACGTCCTTGACGCGCAGCTCGATCGCGCCGTTGCGGATGATCATCGGCTCGGTGATCGCATTGGGCTGCCCGCCGCTGTCGACGCCTGCGGACTTCGCGGACTCTTCAGCGGTCAGCGCCTGGGGAGCTGCAGCGGTGCCGCCAGCGCGCCCATCCGCCGAGGGAGGAGAGGGTGAGACAGCCACATCCGAGTAGCCGGAGTAGCCGACGTCAGTGGACTCTTCGGTCACCGAGCCGCATCCCGTCGGGAGGAGCACGGCGGCGATCAGCGAAGTGGCGACCAGTACTCGCAGTGACGTGCGCATGGCGAAGGACCTCCTCATCGGCGTGGGCGGACCCGGGTGGGCCGTCCGAACGAACACAGACGCCCTCGCTTCCCACGGGGGCTGCAAGGGCGTCGGGTGCCGATCGTGTGAAGCGGTGCGTCTACGCGCTCGTGTCCGTGTCGTTCTCGCACTTCTTCAGCGATTTCGCGGCGTAGGCGCCCAGAGCGACGCCGATCGCGATGACCACGAAGAATGCGAGGACGAGAACGTTCACGACGGCGCCAGGCCAGTTGGCAGTCATACAGCAATCAACCTCCGAGTCGCGATGATACCCGTGACGATTCTACCCGCACCTTTCGCCATGGAGCAAACGGCTCCTGCGCGAACCTCGAGATCGACCCTTCCGCGAGCACCCGATACGCCTGTGTCCGGTTGTCAACGCGGAATCGATGGTTTCGTCCCGCAGTAACTCAGACGCAACGCGGACGGTTCTGGTTCGCGTGATTCTCACAGATCGGGGCCGCGTGGATCCTGGCACCCGCGTGGGGTCCGGTGGGGGCAAAGGAGACCGTGTGTCATCAAAGTGTTACGAAATCCCATACAAGGGTTGCATAGTGGGATGAAGTGTCATAGGATTGCAGCTGTCAGGGAGGGGCTCCCACGACACGACCGGGAATCGGGGACTGCGAGAGGAGGGCGGGAGATGTTCTTCGGCGAGTATCAGCACACGCTGGATGCCAAAGGACGCGTCTCACTGCCCGCGCGCTTTCGCAATCAACTCGGCGGCGCAGTCACCGTGGCCAAGGGGCTCGATCACGCGTTGTACGTGTTCCTGCCTGAGGACTACGAGCAGTTCATGGGCGACCTGCTCGCCAAGTCGGACTTCAACCCGAAGGTCCGCGAGGTGCGGCGCTTCTTCGCTTCGGGCGCGCTTGAGATCCAGCTGGATTCGGCGGGCAGGGTTTCGCTCAGCCAGCAGCTGCGCGAGTGGGCGTCCCTCGATAAGGACGTCGTCGTCATCGGTTCCGGTGACAGGATCGAGCTTTGGGACTCGGCCCGCTGGGACGAGTACAACGGCCGCACGGCCGATAACGTTGAGGCCCTCGCCCAGGAGCTGGCAGAAGCCGGCCTCTTGTAGGGATTGACAATGGAATACCGGCACACCCCAGTTTTGCTGGCCGAGGTCACGCAGCAGCTTTCGTTGCACCCCGGTTCGATCGTCGTCGATTGCACCTTAGGCGGGGCAGGACACGCGAGACGGATTGTAGACCTCATAGCTCCCACGGGCATGCTCGTGGGCATCGATCAAGATGACGCAGCACTAGACGCAGCAGCATCCACACTACGCCTCGGCCAGCAGATACCTTCAGAGCGTGTCGTACTACTGAAGGGGAACTTCGGCGACCTCGATGGCCTGCTCTCTGAGGCCAGAGTCCCGTACGTCGATGGCTTCCTCTTCGACCTGGGGGTTTCTTCTCCCCAGATCGACATGGTCGAACGGGGCTTCTCGTTCAAAGAGGATGCCCCGCTGGACATGCGGATGGATCCGGGTCGACAGACCCGAACCGCAGCCGAGATCATCGCAGCCTATGACGAAGCCGATCTCGCCCGGATCATCCGCGAATACGGTGAGGACCGGTGGGCGTCGCGCATCGCAGCATTCATCGTAGCCGCGCGCGCCCGCCGCCCCATCGTCACGACGGGAGAGCTCGTCGAGGTCATCAAGGCCGCGATTCCTGCATCAGCGCGTCGCAGCGGGGGACATCCCGCGAAGAAGACGTTTCAAGCGCTGCGCATCGAGACCAACGACGAACTCGGCGTCCTGCGAACCGGTCTTGAATCCGCTATTCGATGGCTCGGACCCCGTGGTCGAATCGCCGTCATCAGCTACCACTCTCTCGAGGATCGCATCGTCAAGCGGCTCTTCTCCGAGCTGTCCACGGGGTGTATCTGTCCGCCCGACCTTCCGGTCTGTACATGCGGGCATACGCCGGTACTCCTCACCGTCACGCGCAAGGCGGTCGTCCCGACCGCAGCCGAGATCGATCAGAACCCGCGCGCGCGGAGCGCGAAGCTTCGCGTGGCGGAGAAGAGGTAGCCGTTCCGATTCGGCCACAGGCCGATGAGTTGTGAGGGAGGTGCGTTATGGCTGTTGCAGCAAGGGATCTTCGCCACGAGCGGCAGCACGCGCGCCGTCCGCGTCTCGCACTCGCCCCTCCCGTGTCGCGCACCGCGCGCGGTCGCACCACGGCGAAGAAGAGCCATGTCGCCTCAAGCAGGCCGCGCTGCGCCTCCCGAAGCGTTGCCCGCAACAACTATCGTATGCTCGCCGTCGTAGTGATCGTGCTCATGACGCTGGGCATGGGTCGCGTGTGGTTGTCGGTGCAGGCAGCGGAGGCGTCGCTGGAATCCTACGAGTTGAGACGCGGCATCAAGGCCGAGCGCTACAAGGGTGACATGCTCGAGATTCAGCAGAGCGCTCTGTCGTCGCCATCGCGCATCCGTGCCATTGCTGGCGCGACCATGGATATGACCACCGCAGGCGAAGCCACCGTGCTCGATCTTCCTCCCGAGGCGTTGCCGCGCAGGGTCGCCTCGCAACCGAAGACCACATCTACCTTCGAGCGCGTGCTAGCTGACGCGATGGGCCTGGCCGCCGGTGAGGCCCAGGTGCTGCTCGTAGGCGATGTCGGGCTAGCTTCGGCCCGGTGAGCGACGCAGGCAGGAAAGGAGAGGGCGTGAGTCGGAGCAGGCGTGTGACGCCGGACAACGGACGCCACGCCGTTCTGATGGTTGCCTTCGTCATCGCGTTCGCGCTGCTCGCCGTTCGGCTCGCGTGGATCCAGGTAGTCGAGGCGCCCGCCTACGCCGAGCGCGCCACCTCTCAGCGAATGCGCGATATCGAGCTGTCACCACGTCGCGGGACGATCTACGACCGTGAGGGTGAGCCGCTTGCCGTGTCGGTCGAGGCCAAGACGGTGTTCGCGTCACCGCGTCAGATATCCGACCTGCCCGGCGCCGTGGAGGTGCTCGCCACCACCTTGGGTGGCAAGCCCTCAGACTACGAAGAGCTTCTGACCAAGGGCGGTAGCTTCGTCTACATCCAACGCAAGGTGGATCTGACGCGCGCCACCGAACTCGAGGAACTCGTGCGCGAGAATAAGATCGAGGGCATCGGCTTCATCGATGACTTTCGTCGCATGTACCCGTCCGGGGAGCTTGCCTGCCAGGTGCTGGGCTTCGTCGGGGTGGACAACGACGGACTGGCTGGAATCGAGAGCCAGTACGATGATTTGTTGCGAGGGACGCCGGGGGTGATTCTTGGCGAGCGGGACCCGCAAGGGCGCCCGATTCCTGGAGGCATCCAGAAGACCATCGAGCCGCAGCACGGCCAGGACATCATGCTGACCATCGACAAGGACATCCAGTATCAGGCTCAGGTGAGCGTGACCGAAGCGGTCAAGAAGTGGGGTGCCCAAAGCGGCTCGGTCCTTGTGATCGATCCGCGCAATGGCGAGATCCTAGCCATGGCGACAGCCCCCGGTTTCGATCCGAACAAGTACGGTCAGGCTAAGGCTCAAGCCATCCGTAACAAGCCGCTCACCGACTCCTACGAGCCGGGCTCGACGTTGAAGTGTCTGACGACGGCTGCGGTCATCGAGGAGGGGCTGTTCAAGCCGAACTCGGAGCTCCAGCTTCCTCCAACCCTGAGGGTGGGAGGACGGACCATCAAAGAGGCCCATCCGCGCGCAGCGGTGCGGTGGAGCTTGACCAAGATACTCACCGAGTCGAGCAATGTGGGCACGGTCAAGATCGGCATGAAGCTTGGAGAAGAGGGCCTCTACAAAGCGTTCTCCGAGTTCGGGTTGACCCAGACTCCGGGTACTGACTTCCCAGGCACGACGAAGGGCTGGCTGCCGCCCACCGACCAGTGGTCGCCGACGTCGATCGCGAACATCCCGTTCGGTCAGGGTGTGTCGGTCACCCCGATGCAGCTTGCCCGAGCCATCGGCGGAATCGCGAACAGGGGCATCATGTCGACGCCCCACTTCCTGCTGGCCGTGCCCAATCGGCCTGATGCGACCATGAGCTGGCCCCAGGAGCGTGCGATCTCGGCCAAGACCGCTCAGACGGTGACGGGTATGCTGGAACTGGCGGTTACCGAGGGCACAGGCGAAGCCGCCGCGGTGCGAGGGTATCGGGTAGCCGGCAAGACCGGAACGGCCCAGAAGGCCAGGGCCGACGGCCGGGGCTACAAGGGCGGCGGATACGTGGGCTCCTTCATCGGATACCTGCCTGCGGAAGACCCGCAGCTACTTGTCTGTGTGACCATCGACCGTCCTACCAACGCGATCTACGGCGGCGTCGTGGCCGGGCCGACATTCTCGAAGGTGGCAGCGTTCAGCATGGCGCACCTCAAGATTCCGCCGAGTTCACAGGATTCGACCGATGATGCAGGTGTCGGTCGGGTGTCGGAGCAGCCCGCCCACGACTGACGAGTGCTAGGATTCCGCGACCGACGAAGCTGTGTGGGGAGACTGTGAGTCAGACGACCGCCATGAGTGTGCTGTCCGGCACCGACGCACGATCGGTGCGCGGTGTCGATGTGCGCATCGAGGGGGTCGCGTACCGGGCGGACGAGGTGTCCATCGGCGATATGTTCGTGTGTGTTCGTGGTTTCGCGCACGACGGACACGACTTCGCTTCGGAGGCGCTGTCGCTTGGTGCGGTCGCGCTGGTGGTGGAGCGAGAGTTGCCCCTGGACGTGCCCCAGTTTGTCGTCGCGGACTCGCGACGCGCGCTAGCCATGGCTTCATCGGCGGTGCATGGTCACCCCAGCCACGACATTCGGGTGGTGGGCGTCACCGGTACCAACGGCAAGACGACGACGACCTATCTCATAGACTCGGTTCTTCGAGAAGCATCTGTGTGCGCCGGGGTGGTCGGCACGGTGGAGACGCGCATCGCAGATCGGCAGCTTCCCGCCGTGCGCACGACCCCTGAGTCGGCGGACCTACAGGGACTCTTCGCACGGATGCGCGACGCAGGCGTGTCGGTCTGCTCGATGGAGGTTTCGAGCCACGCCATCGATCTGCGCAGACTCGACGGTACCCGGTTCGCGGTGGCGGCGTTCACGAACCTCACGCAGGATCACCTCGACTTCCATCACACCATCGAAGAGTACTTCGCCGTGAAGAAGCGACTGTTCACGGATTTCGATGTCGGTGCTCGCGTGGTCAACATCGACGACCCGTTCGGTAGGGGCATCGCCTCAGAGATACCCGGGTGCATCACCGTGGGGCGTGCCACGGGCGCCGCTGTTCGAGCCGAGGACGAGGTTCTGACCGCAGAAGCGTCGGAGTTCACGCTGGTCACAGTCGATGGATTCCGCCGCGTCAGGATGCCGATTCCGGGGGCGTACAACGTGAGCAACGCACTGGTCGCAGCCGGTTGTGCGATGGCGTTGGGTATCGGGCTCGATGATATCGTCGCGGGACTGGAGTCGGCGCCACAGGTCCCCGGTCGCCTAGAGCGCGTTGATTGCGGTCAGCCATTCGCCGTCGTCGTCGACTACGCACATACGCCCGATTCGCTCGCCAAGGCGATTGACGCGATGAAGACAGTCACTTCCGGACGGGTCATCGTCGTGTTCGGTTGCGGCGGCGATCGCGATTCCGACAAGCGCTCTGTGATGGGGTCAGCGGCGGGGAATGCGGCCGACTTCTCCATCATCACCAGCGACAACCCGCGCTCCGAAGACCCGGTCGGCATCATCCTTCAGATCGAGGACGGTATGCGGCCCACGGGTGGACACTATGAAGTCGTCATCGACCGCCACAAGGCGATAGAGCGGGCGATTCTTCTCGCGAATCCGCGTGACACGGTGCTGATCGCCGGCAAGGGACATGAGGACTACCAGATATTCGCTGACCGCACCGTTCACTTCGACGATAGGGAAGTCGCGCGGGAGGTGCTTGGCCGATGCTGAGGATCTCGGTGGACAACCTTGTCACCGTCACCGGCGGAGAGCTGTTGTGTGGGTCGGTCGAATCGCACGCCGTCGGCTTGACGATCGATTCACGCCAGAGCACCGCCGGGTGTGTCTTCGTCGCGCTGCCCGGCGCCCAGGTCGACGGCCACGATTTCGCACGCGAAGCGCTGTCGGGCGGCGCTCGAGTCCTCGTCGTGACGCGGGGGCGTGAGGAGTTGCTGCCCGTGCTCACGTCTGCGATGGGTCGCGGAGCGAGTGTGGTGCGCGTGGCTGACGCTCTAGGCGCAGTCTCCGATCTGGCTGCCTGGCATCGGAGCCGGATGCTGTGCGCTGTTGTGGGCATCACCGGTTCGACCGGTAAGACCACCACGAAGGACATGCTCACCGCGGTGCTTCGCACCGAGATGCGCGTCGTGTCTACCCAGGGCAACCGCAACAACGATCTGGGTGTGCCCCTGACGCTGCTCGAGGCGGGTAGCGACACCGACGTGCTCGTCGTGGAGATGGGTATGAGGGGTCCCGGGGAGATCGCGCGGCTCAGCCGTCTGGCCAAGCCGACGATGGGGCTCGTCACCAACGTGGGCACGAGCCATATCGAGCGTCTCGGCAGTGTGGACGCCATCGCGCAGGCGAAAGGCGAGCTCGTCGAAGCCATCCTGTCGGACGGGGCGGTCTTCTTGAACGGTGACGATGTGAACACCGACCGCTTGGCAGCGATGGCGGTGGCTCCCGTGACGCGCTACGGTCTGTCTGACCTGTGTGAGGTGAGGGCGGAGCGCGTTGCCATCGACGAGAACAGTCTGGCAAGCTTCGACTTGGTGACGCCGCAAGGCGAGGTCCCGGTCACGCTCTCGGTGCCCGGACGGCACAACATCTACAACGCGCTGGCTGCGGCGAGCGTCGCACTTCGGCTCGCGGTGTCCTTGGAGCATGTGGCCGAGGGCCTTGCGCGCGCCGAGGTCACGGCGATGAGGATGGAGATGTTCACGACGGCTTCGTCGGTGACGGTGATCAACGATGCCTACAACGCCAACCCCGTGTCGATGCGAGCGGCGATCGAGACGCTCGCGGCGTTGCGCGTCGACGGTCGCCGGATCGCTGTTCTGGGCGACATGGGTGAACTCGGCCAACTTGCCGACCTTGCCCACTTCGAGATAGGGGAGCTCGTCGCCCGATGCGGCATCGATGTGCTCGTGACGGTCGGCCGCAGGTCGCGCCGCATCGCTGAGGGCGCGCGTGCCGAAGGGATGGCTGCGACCGATGTCCGGCCTTGCGCACAGGTCGGTGAAGCACATGGGGTACTCGATGACCTTGTGGAGTCCGGCGACACGGTGCTCGTGAAGGCGTCGCGCTTCATGGGGCTCGAGGCAGTGGTGGACGGGCTGGTGAGTCCCCATGATCGCTAGTCTGTCTCAGTATCCCACCTATCAGGTGTTCATCGCGGTGGTCATCGCGCTCGTGGCGTCGGCCTTGGTCATGCCGCTGTGGATCAAGCTGCTGCGTGTGCGCAGCATCGGTCAGCAGGTTCGGGCAGACGGGCCCCAGGGTCACCTCGTCAAGCAGGGCACGCCCACCATGGGCGGAGTGATGATCCTCTTCGTGGTCACTGTCACCTTCGTGTTCATGGCACTCGGTGAGGGAGTCGTTGCCGAGAAGCTGCGTCCCCCTCTGTGCGCGCTGTTCGCGATGCTCGCCTGCGGGGCCCTTGGGTTCTTTGACGATTTCGCAAAGGTGGCCCATGAGCGTTCCTTGGGCCTCAAGCCCCGTGCGAAGCTGCTGTGGCAAGGCGCTATCTCGATCATCTTCGGTCTGCTTGCCGTGAACTGGGCAGGCATCCAGACGTGGGTGCAGATTCCCCTGACACGCACGCGGATCGAACTGGGAGCCGCGTTCGTGAGCGAGATTCCTATGGGCGGCGGCCTTACGTTGCTCATCCCCTGGGTGTACTTGGCCTTCGTGGCGTTCATGATGATCGCGATGAGCAATGCGGTGAACCTGACCGACGGTCTGGACGGCCTCGCGGCCGGGACGGTCACTGTCGTGACGCTGGCTTTTGCCGGCATCGCGTTTCGGCAGAACTCCCTCGCGAGCGCACTGCTCGGCGCAGCGATCGCGGGGGCGTGCATCGGGTTCCTCTGGTACAACAGCTATCCGGCTGACATCTTCATGGGCGACACCGGCTCACTCGGCCTTGGTGCGGCGATAGCCGCGCTCGCGGTCATCACGAAGACCGAACTGTTGCTGGTCATCATCGGCGGCATCTATGTGATCGAGACGATGTCAGTCATCCTTCAGGTCGCCAGCTTCAAGATGACGGGGAAACGCATCTTCCGGATGGCACCGATCCATCACCACTTTGAGATGCTCGGCTGGTCTGAGACCAAAGTCATGGTTCGCTTCTGGATCGTGACCGGGATCATGGCAGGCCTCGGTTTCGCGTTCTACTTCGCTCAGAGCGTTCGGCTGAAGGGCTGATCATGAGCGCTCTTGGTGACATTCTCGTGCTCGGTCTGGGGTCGAGCGGTGAGGCAGCTGCCAGCTACTGCGCGTCACTGCTCGGCACGGAGGTTGACTCGGTGACGGCCGCCGATTCGGGAGCCGACGATGCGCTAAGGGAACGTGCGACGCGCCTTGAGGCGCTCGGTGTACGGGTCCATGTGGGGGTTGACCGTCTCGATGGCGAGTACGAGACCACGATCGCAAGCCCGGGCATACCACCGCACGCGCCGCTCATGGTCAGCGCCCGCGGGGTTTCGCAGCGCGTGGTATCTGAGATCGAGTTCGCCTGGGAACGCTCGACGGTACCGTGGGTTGCCATCACCGGCACCAACGGCAAGACCACGACGACCGCGCTCGTAGCGCACCTCATGACCGAGGGCGGGGTGGCGGCGCGTCCGGTGGGCAACATCGGTCCTCCTGCGATCACGGCGGTTCTGAAGGGCGGACCGGACGTGCTCGTCGCGGAGGTCTCCTCGTTCCAGCTGGCGCTCACTCAACGGTTTCATCCACGGGTGGCGGTGGTGCTCAACATAACGCCTGATCACGTCGACTGGCATGGTTCGCTCGAATCGTACGTGGCTGACAAGTCGCGCATCCTGGCAAACCTCGACGCTGACGACGTGGCCGTCATCGATGTGGACGATGAGGGTTCTGCCCGCCTGGTCGAAGCCGCACTTCAACGGGGCGCGCGGGTCGTCCGGGTGTCGCGCGAGGAGCTTCCCGGTGGCGGCGCGGGACTTGTGGGCGGAGTCCTGACGCTATCTACGTCCTCGGGGCCGGTCGAGCTCGTTTCGGCAGACGAGCTGCTCATTCGCGGACCGCACAACGTGAGCAACGCGCTTGCGGCTGCAGCCGCAGCTCACGCGATGGGAGTGGGCATCACGGCTCTACGGTGTGGCCTGCGATGCTTTGAGCCCATCGAGCACCGCCTCGAGCCGGTGGGCGAGGCCTGTGGGGCAGAATGGTTCAATGACAGTAAGGCCACCAACCCGGACGCGGTACTCAAGGCGCTCGCCGCATTCGGCGATCGGCCGCTCGTGCTTCTGCTCGGGGGACGGAACAAGAACAACGACATGCGACCGCTTGCGCACGCTGCGGCGCAGCGTGCCCTGAGTGTCGTGTGTTTCGGCGAGGCCGGGACTGAGATCGCCCAGGCCTTCGAGACTCAGCCCGGCGCAGGAGTGTTCACCGTTGCAGGCCTTGCGGATGCAGTTGCCCAGGCGAGCGAGCTCGCCGTTCCGGGTGGCGCCGTCGTCTTGTCGCCTGCCTGTGCGTCGTTCGACGAATTCTCCAACTACGAACAGCGGGGACGAGCGTTCAAGGACCTTGTTGCGCGTCTCGAGTGTGAGGAATCGTGAGCGCCAAGAGGGCAGACACTTACGCAGGCGGAGCGGTCGCACGCTACACGCTGCTCGGATCAGCATTCGTGCTCACGGCGTTCGGACTGCTGATGATCTACTCGGCTTCGTCGATCACCGCGGCGGTTCGCGAGGGTGCGAGCTGGCACTACCTTGCGCGGCAGGCGGTGTTCGTCACGTTCTCGGGCGGTATCGCATGGTGGCTGTCCAGGGTGGACTATCGCCGGCTTCAGTCGCGGGCCTTCCTGCTGTGGGCGGTGAGTCTGGGGCTGCTCATGGCGACGTTCCTCGTCGGCGTGGTGCGAGGCGGCGCCCGGCGTTGGATCGATCTGGGGATTCTCAATCTCCAGCCGTCGGAGCTCGCCAAGATCGCGTGCGTGCTTTTGGTCTCCTCCGTCGCGATCGAGTGGATGCGCGGGCGTATCGAGACGAGGACCCTCATCTCCCGGACTCTCGTGTTCACGGGGCTGCCGACGCTGTTCGTCATCCTTCAGCCTGATCTGGGCACGACAATCACCCTGGTCGTGGCCGTCGTCCTCGTGCTGATCCTCGCCGGGTTGCCCATGCGGTGGATCGCCGCGGCTGCCGGACTCGTTGTCGGCCTGGGCGCTCTCATGATTGCCATCGAGCCGTTCCGGGTGACCCGCGTCCTGTCCTTCCTCGATCCGTGGAAGGACCCTCAAGGGAGTGGTTTCCAGATCATTCAGGCTTTGTTGGCGTTCGGAACCGGCGGTGTGGATGGCGTCGGCCTCGGTCTGTCTCGCCAGAAGTTCTTCTATCTGCCTGCAGCGCACACGGACTTCATCCTCGCGATCATCGGCGAGGAGGTCGGCCTTGTGGGGACGCTCCTGGTTGTGGTGGGTATCGCCGTCTTCGTGTGGGCAGGCATGCGCATCTCGGCCGGTGCGAGAGATCCCTTCGGCCGACTCGTCGCAGGCGCTCTCACGGGTATGCTTGGCGTCCAGGCGGTACTGAACATCGCGGCGGTCACGGGCGTGCTGCCGATCACCGGGAAGCCCCTCCCGTTCGTGAGCTACGGTGGATCATCGATGCTCGTGACGATGATATGTCTCGGGCTGTTACTCTCGGTATCGCAGTTCGGTGCGCTTGCCCCCCGGGCGGTGCGCACGAAGTCGAAGAGTGAGGTTTCCAACCGTGAAGGTAGTCCTGAGCGGTGGGGGGACCGCGGGGCACGTGCATCCCGCCCTGTCCGTCGCGGCCCTTCTTCTCGCCGAGCATGACACGGTTCTGTTCGTCGGCACTCCCGACGGACTGGAGTCGCGCATAGTGCCCGCGGCCGGCATTCCGTTCGTGGGCGTGCCCGCGAGCGGTTTTGACCGCGCTCGCCCGCTGACGCTGCTGACGTCATCAGTGAGAATCCTCACCTCGACCTTTCGGGCGTGGCGGCTTCTGGGTCGGAATCGACCCGATGTCGTCGTGGGCTTCGGTGGGTATGTCTCGATACCGGTCGGGATGGCGGCGGTGGCAAGGGGGATTCCGCTCGTCGTGCACGAGCAGAACTCAGTGCCGGGCATGGCAAATCGCATGCTGTCTCGGTTCGCGGTGTCTGCAGGAGTCACGTATCCGGAGTCGGCCGCGCTTCTGGCTCATCCGGAACGAGCGGTCGTGACGGGTAACCCCGTGCGCCAGGACGTGCTCACCGCTGACCGGGCATCCGCACGCGCCAACCAAGGATTCGGCGACGACGAACTCGTTCTTCTGGTGTTTGGAGGAAGTCGAGGCTCTCGGCACGTGAACGAGGCGCTTGCGGCTTTGGCACCGCGCATCCTGAGCATCGAGCGTCTCCAGGTCGTGCACGTGTCGGGTCCGGCCGAGGTCGCGAATACGCGGGACGCGGTGACCGCTGCGCTGAGCGGCGCGGGGCACAGGGGTACCCCATCGGAATCGGGAGATCCTGATCCTCGGTGGCGCGTGGTCGGCTATCTTCAGGACATGGCATCGGCACTGTGGGCCGCCGATGTCGTTGTCGCGCGGGCGGGCGCCACATCGATCGCGGAGCTGACCGCGGTCGGGGCGCCTGCGGTGTTGGTGCCCTACCCGTACGCCACCGATGACCATCAGACGAAGAACGCCGTGAGCATGGAGCGCGCGGGTGCCGCGATCGTCATACCCGATGGCGAGATCGACTCGGACCGGTTCGCGGGCGCCGTGCTGGGACTGCTCGGTGATGCACCAGCCCGTGCTACCATGGCTGCCGCATCGCGAGCCGCCGGCAGGGTAGACGCCGGTGCTCGGGTCGTGAAGCTTGTGCGCTTCGCCGTACGCCCGGATGATTCCTCGGACAAGGACTGAAACGCGAGATGCCGAGCACCTACGCACACTTCATCGGGGTCGGCGGTGCCGGCATGAGCGGCATTGCGCTCGTGCTCCACGAGCGCGGGGTTGCGGTGACCGGGAGTGATCTTCGTGAGTCCCGGTACTCACGTGCCTTGGCCGCAGCCGGCGTTCCCATCCACATCGGACACGACGCGGCGAACCTCGGCGATCCGGAGGTCGTTGTGGTGTCGTCCGCGATTCCCGAGGCCAACCCTGAGCTTGCCGAGGCCCGCCGGCGCGGCGTGGAGGTGTGGCCGCGCGCCCGGATGCTTGCCCATCTGGCCGAGGGCCGCAAGACGATTGCGATAGCAGGGACGCACGGCAAGACGTCAACCTCATCGATGGTTGCCGCGATGCTCGCGGGAATGGGCATGGAGCCGAGCTTTCTCATCGGGGGCGAGCTCGACGGATTCAACACCAACGCGGTGAACGGCGCAGGCGAGCACTACGTGGTGGAGGCTGATGAGAGCGACGGCTCGTTCGTCTACCTCGATCCGTTCGTTGCGCTGCTCACCAACGTCGAAGCCGACCACATGGATCACTACGAGTCTCTTGAGCAGATAACGCACACCTTCGTGGAGTTCACAGCGCGGACGGCGGAGAACGGGTTCGTGGTGGCATGTGCCGATGATGAGGGTGCCCTGGGCGTGGCGTCCGGCTCCGGACGGCGGGTCATCACCTATGGGTTCGCCGCCAACGCCGATGTGCGCTGCGAAGTGATCGACCGGCTCGGCGCGGGATATCGGTTCTGCGCCTGGGTCGGGGCGCAGCGGGTCGAGGCGTCGACGTGTATCCCCGGCCTGCACATGGTGAGCAATGCCACGGGCGCGCTCGCGTGTGCGCACGCGCTGGGTCTCGACCTGAGCGATGCAGGTCGTGCCCTGTCCGGCTTCAGCGGAGTTCGTCGTCGCTTCGATCGCGTCGGCGAAGTGGCAGGAGTGACGATAGTGGACGACTACGCCCACCACCCCACAGAGGTCGCCGCAACCCTCGAGGCTGCAGCCGGACTCGGGTACCGTCGTGTCTGGGCGCTCTTCCAGCCGCACCGCTACAGCCGTACGGCTGCCTTCGCGCGCGAGTTCGGCAGGGCGTTCGGGTCTGCGGACCGCGTCGCCTTGATGGATGTCTACAGCGCGGGCGAGACGCCGATCCCCGGAATCGACGGCAAGACGCTCGTCACGTCTGTTCTGGAGCAACGGCCGCGGACAGCGGTGGCGTACCTGCCGCACCGCCTTGACGTCGTGCCGTACCTGGCGGCGCACGTCGCCCCGGGTGACCTTGTCCTCACGATGGGGGCTGGCGACATAACGTCATTAGGGCCAGAGCTGCTGGTCGCGCTGTCTGAGATCGCTGCGACGGGCTCATGAGCGTCGCAGCCGCCCATGCTCGTCTGGCCGCCGAGATGACCGGATCGGTCAGGGCGGGCGAGTCGCTCGCAAAACACACCTCGTTTCGAATCGGAGGCCCCGCGGCCCTGTTCGTCGAGTGCGACTCGGTCGGCGATCTTGCCCTTGTGATGCAGGTGGCCGAGGAAGAGGGCGTGGCCTGGAGCGTGATGGGCAAGGGGAGCAACGTACTCGTCTCGGACGCCGGCTACGAAGGAATCGTCGTCGTGCTTGGTCGCGAATTCAAGCGGTTCACCCTCGACGGAGAGCACCTACGATGCGGTGCAGCGGTGATTCTGGCCATTATCGTTCAGGAGGCATTCAAGCGCGGTCTGACGGGGCTTGAGTTCGCGGTCGGTATTCCCGGCACCGTTGGTGGCGCTCTGGCGATGAACGCCGGTAGTCGCGAGATCTGGATCGGGGAGATCGTCGAGTCCCTCACCGTTTACTCCTCGGGATCAGGGCTTTCCTGCATCCGCGGAGAGGAAGTGGGCTGGTGCTACCGGTCCGCGGGGATTCCCCCCGCATCGGTGGTGGTAGAGGCGTCGCTTCGCCTTGAGGCGGGCGAGGTCGATCAGATTCGACGCGTGATGGAGGCGAGTCTGCGCCGGCGCAGGCGTTCGCAACCACTCGGGGTCCCCAGCGCAGGTAGCGTATTCGTCAACCCCGAAGGGGACTCGGCAGGGCGCCTCATTGAGGCGGCTGGGCTGAAGGGTGCGAGCGTTGGCGGCGCGACAGTGTCAGACGTGCACGCCAACTTCATCGTCAATACCGGTACAGCGAGTGCGGCAGACGTCGTCGAGCTCATCACACGTATCCGGCGGGCAGTCAGGGAGAACAATGGCATCGAGCTCGAGCCGGAAATCCGGTTCCTCGGGTCGTTCGAACCCGCGTAAGCGCGTCGTCATCGGTGCTCACGAGACCGTGCGGGTACGCTACGATCGAGACAAGCCCGTCGTTGAGTCGGAGCGCACCACGCGCGGTCGCACCGGGTCCGCACGGGCCACGCAGCCACCGGGTTCCCCGGGTGCCAAGGACGCCGCGGGCCCCGATCAGGGCCGCGGGCGTCAACGTCACGCGAAGGCTCCACGCAGCTCGCAAGGCAAGCGGCTGGCCAACACCAAGCGCGACGAGCGCGAGAGGCGACAACGGGGCATCCGTCTGCGTCGGACCCTCATCGCGGTGCTGGCGGTGGCAGGGATAGTCGCGTCCCTCTGGGGGATTGTTGCGCTGGCCGGATCGTCGGTGTTCGCCGTCAATGATGTCGGGGTCGAGGGCGCACGCCATCTCAGTGACGAAGACGTGCGGACCTTGGCCGCTGTGCCCGCTGGCGCAACCATGTTCACGCTGTCCACCCGGGCCGTTGAGCGGCGCGTGGAGAAATCCCCTTGGGTCGCCGAGGCAAGCGTAGAGCGGGATTTTCCCCACGGGCTGGTGATCAAGGTGGAGGAACGGCGGCCTGCGGCGGTCATCGACGCGGGCGGCAAGGAGCTTTGGGTGGTGTCCGCCGACGGCTGGTGGCTGGGTGAGCGCAGCGCAGAGGAGTCCGGGGTCCCCGTGGTTCGCGACGTCGAGGAAGTGAAGCCGCTTCCGGGTCGCAAGGTGACGGTGCGCGAGATATCGAACGCCGCCAGACTGGTGGCCGGGCTATCTCCCGGGATGCTTTCCCGGGTCGCCTACGTTTCTGCACCGAGTGTAGAGAAGACCGCAGTGGTGACTGACGAAGAGGTCGAAGTGTACTTTGGCGAGGCGACGGATGTTGCCACGAAGGAACGCATCGCTCTTGAGATTCTCAACCAGCAGGCGGGAAAGGTCGTCTACATCAACGTGCGAGTGGTTGAGAGTCCCACCTGGCGTGGTCTTGAGTAGGATCTGAGCGCAGCCTCAAGTGCCTCAGTCAATCTCTTGAGGGTTAGGACACACCCTCTGAGCAGGTATTTTGAGCATGCCTCAACCTGAGGTCGAGGCGAATTCCGATTCTTCTCTTGCACTCACCCTGTACTTTATGCAAAGATTGAACGTTCCACCCGAACAGTAACGGTCAACTTGAGGTTAAGGGTTTAGGCTCTGACCGGGCCCACCGGGGAGGCAGATATGCTGGAAACAGGCGCGAACTACCTGGCCGTCATCAAGGTCGTCGGCATCGGCGGCGGCGGTACCAACGCGGTCAACCGTATGGTCGAAGCGGGCGTCAAGGGCGTTGAGTTCATCGCGGTGAACACCGATGCCCAGGCGCTTCTGATGTCCGACGCGGACTACAAGGTCCATGTGGGGGTCAACCTCACCAAGGGGCTGGGTGCCGGGGCTGACCCCGACGTCGGGTTCCAAGCCGCCGAGGAGAACCGTGGCGAGATCAAGGAAGCCCTCCAGGGTGCAGACATGGTCTTCATCACTGCAGGCGAGGGTGGCGGCACGGGCACGGGTGCCGCACCGGTCATCGCCCAGATCGCCAAGGAGGAGATCGGCGCTCTGACGGTGGGTGTTGTGACCCGGCCGTTCGCATTCGAAGGCAGGAAGCGTGCGCTTCAGGCCGAGGACGGAATCAAGCGCCTGCGCGACGTCGTTGATACCCTCATCGTCATTCCCAACGACAGGCTGCTTCAGGTGGCCGAGAAGAAGACGTCGATTCTGGACGCCTTCCGTACGGCCGACGACGTGCTGCGCCAGGGCACCCAGGGAATCACCGACCTTATCACCGTACCGGGACTGATCAACCTGGACTTCGCGGACGTTCGCACGATCATGGCCAACGCCGGGTCTGCACTCATGGGCATCGGCACCGCCACCGGCGACAACCGCGCACATGAGGCCGCGGCCGCGGCAATATCGAGCCCGCTGCTCGAATCCTCGATCCAGGGTGCTCAAGGCGTCCTGCTCTCGATCTCGGGTGGCAGCGACCTTGGGCTCTTCGAGGTCAACGAGGCGGCTGAGGTCGTTGCGGCAGCTGCGGCTCAGGACGCCAACATCATCTTCGGTGCGGTTATCGACGACTCGATGATGGACTCGATTCGTGTCACGGTCATCGCCACCGGGTTCGACGGCGCCAAGAAGCAAGAGACGATGTCGTTCACGGCTTTGAGCGAGGAGGACGCCGGGCTGACGGTTCCGACCTTTCAGCCGATGGACGAGGACCTCGACATCCCGGCGTTTCTTAAGAAGCGCTCATTCTGATAGAATCTTCACCGGTATGGACCCTGTGGCGACGACGGCGGGACCTCGTCGCCACAGGGTCCGACTGCTTCTAGACGAAGAGGCCCTCCGCGCGCTGTGCGCGGAGGGCCTCTTCTTGTTTCATTCATGAAGGATGTATGCGCAGGCTACCCTGTCGGCGGCGATGGGGGTGATGGCGGCGACGGAGGCGACGCGGCCGGGTCGTCGGGGGGCAGGGGTGGAGGAGCGTACTCCACCGGCACGCTCTCAGAGGGAACCGGTGCCGGGGCCGCTGGACTCGCAGGCTGCGTTGTGGGTGGTGCCGGGGGCGCGGACGGCGCGGGAGGCGCGGGAGGCGGCATGTAACCAGCCGGCCCGGCCGGAGCGGGCGGAGGTGCATAGCCGCTCGGGGCGGGGCCTGTCGGGCCGGCGGACGGAGCGTACGCCGCACGCGCCCACTGGCCGAGAACGTGGCCCATCATCATGGCACCCAGGTAGTAGAGGGCAGGCACGAGGATGCCGCCGATACCACCCGTGACACTGGATATGAGGCTGACAGCCGTCGAGAGGGCGAAGGACACGATCAGCACGTAGAGCCACGCGGTGTAGTACCCGGTGCCCCCACGCACCTTCTGCATGATCGCACCGAACTCGAAGAACGCGCCGAACGTGCGACGCATCGCGTAGTGGGTCATAGCGGCGGAGTAGAAGATCGAGACCACGACCGAGTACACGATCGCGATGAGGGTGAACAGGCACAGGCTACCGCCCAAGAGGGCGCCGAACGCATCCGAATCGCCGCCCGAGGCCACAGCGGTGAGCACGCTCGGCACCACCATGATTGCGCCTAGGATCATCACCGGCAGGAAGTAGATGAATCCTGCGATGGCCAGCAGGAGTCCCTCGACCCACTTGCGCCCGAAGTCGTTCCAGTCAGGGAGGCGTTCGTCACCGTGCGAAACGTTCCTGATGTACTCGAGTTGGGCTCCGTAGACCGCGGGGGCCGTGACGCCGAGCAGCCCCCACAGGAAGCCCATCAGCGTGCGATTGACCCAGTCCGGGTCATCGAACGGGGCCTTGAACGCTCTGCCTAAGTCCAAGTTGCTCACGGTCGCCTCTCTCTCGATATGATGATGGGGTCGTCGTCTACCTGCATACCCCAGCACACGTCGCGTTACGCGATGGATGGCGAGATTGGGACATGCAGGCAACCCGGGAGGTACTGGTGGCATCAGGGCTGGAGCGCCGAGATCCGGCGCTTGTGCGCGTTGAGAATCACGGCGTTGCCGTGTGGACCGATCCGTCGCTTCTGGACGCAGCCGGTGTGCTCGTCGCGTTCACCGAGCGCGGTGGGGGAGTAAGCTGCGGCCCCCACGCCTCACTGAACCTTGCCGATCATGTGGGAGACGATCCGAGAGCTGTCGACGAGAACCGGCATCGACTGTTGGAATCCGTGGGGCTTGGCTACGGGAGCGTGCGGCTGGTGATGGCCGAGCAGGTCCATGGCGACCGGGTGGTGACCATCGATGCGGGCGAGTACGCATTGGGTTCGCCTGTGCCGGGATGTGATGCACTGGTCACCCGGGAGCCTGACGTTGCGCTCCTCATGTGTTTTGCCGACTGTGTTCCGGTGGTGCTGGTGTGGCCGGGTGACGGCGAAGGGGGCTCTCGTCCCGCCGTCTCAGTGGTTCACGCGGGCTGGCGCGGAGCACTCGCCGGTCTGCCCGGGATAGCCGTTCGAGCACTTTGTGAATCGGCCGAGAGAAGCCCGGCGCATCTTCGGGCCTACGTGGGTCCCCACATCCGTGCGTGCCACTACGTGGTTGATGAATCGATCATGTCGCATTTCGTTCGCACCTTTGGTACGTTTGCGCGGGCCGAATCGGGGGGACTCGATCTTGGCGCCGTGGTGTCCGCTTCATTGACCGACGCAGGAGTCGATCCGTGCTGCATCGCCCGCCTCGGAACCTGCACGTTCGAGGCGACCGATCGGTTCTTCTCATACCGCGCCGAGGAGGGCCTCACTGGGCGCCACGGGGCGCTTGCGTGCGTTCTGTCGCCGTAGCTGCGGGATCGCACAACGGACGTCACCCCCAGAGTTACCTGCGTGCAACATAACGTTCGCAACGAGACCCTATACTGGGTATGAATCGGAAGAAGGCCTATCGGAGGAGCGCGCCATGCGCGAGCAGTTCAACAAGGAACTCGTCGACCTGCATGCTGAGGTCGTGAGCATAGTCGCCGAAGTGGAGACGGCCACCCGCAAGGCGGTCACCTCGCTCGTGGCAGGCGACGTCGATCTGGCGGTGGAGGTGATCGACGGCGACGACGCGATCGATGTGCTCTGCGCGGGAATCGAGGAGCGCGTCGTGGAGACCATCGCGACGCAGTTCCCCGTGGCGCGTGACCTTCGCCTTCTGATGTCACTGACCTTCATCGCCATGCACCTGGAGCGGATGGCCGACCTAGCCGTCAACATCGCCAAGGCCACCCGTCGCACGGCGGGGCGGAAAGGCCCCCAGACGCTCTACGATCTCATCCAAGCGCAGGGCAACCTCGTCTACCGCGTTCTCGACGCCACGCGTGAGGCGCTGGCAGAGCGCGACCTTGAGCTCGCCTGTAAGCTTCCCGAGCTTGATGAGCCTATCGACCATCTGTACAAGCAGTTCTTCAGGGAGCTGGCGCGCCTCCACGAGGAGGAGGACATCGAGTGGGCCAGCTCGATGGTGCTGGCCAGCCGCTACCTCGAGCGCATCGCGGACAACGCGGTCGACATCGGCGAGCGCATCGCCTATGTGATCACGGGCGATCGAGAGTGGTCCGCTGACACCGCTAAGGAAGAGTAGACAAACAGCATGAGTACCGTTGCGGCTCGCTACGAGGCGATCCGCCGGCAGGTAGCGGATGCAGCCGATATCGCAGGCCGCGACCCGTCCGACGTGACCATAGTGGCCGTCACCAAGACCGTCGGCATCGAGGAGATTCGGTGTGCCGCGGATTTTGGTGTCGCCGACTTCGGCGAGAACCGGGTCCAGGAGTTCTTGGGCAAGTACGGACTGTTTCCCGATGTGCGCTGGCACTTCATCGGCACGCTTCAGACCAACAAGGCCAAAGACATCGTCGGACGCGCTCATCTGATTCACTCCGTGGACAGCCGCCACCTGATCGAGGAGATCGCTAAGCGGGCGGCTCTCGCGGGCGTCGTGCAAGACGTCTTGCTCCAAGTCAACGTCAGCGGGGAGGCCAGCAAGCACGGGTTTCACCCCGACGACGTGAGAGAGGCGCTCATCGATGCATCGCAAGCGCGCGAGTCACTCAGGGTGCGCGGTCTCATGACGATGGCCCCGCTGGGGCGTCCTGCGGACGCCGGCTGGGTCTTCCGCGACCTCAAAGACCTGCGGGATTCCTTCAGAGAGATGCCGCTCAATGGTGTAGAGTTAGACGAGTTGTCGATGGGGATGTCGAACGATTTCCGCGTCGCGATCGAAGAGGGTTCCACCATGGTGCGTGTAGGACGGGCCATCTTCGGCAGGTGAGGGGCGGTCACGAAGGAGTCACGCGTGGGTCTGTGGCACAACATCAAAGTACGGCTCGGTCTTGAGGACGAGTACGACGACGAATACTACGAAGACGACGAGTATCACGGCGACGACGATTACGAAGACGAGGCGCCTGCGCCGCGTCATGCCGGGTTCGAGTCACCCTACGGCTCCGGGGCGGGCGTCAATGCCGTGCGCCGCGTCGACAGGAGCGGCGACTACGGGCGCGATCCGCGCGGCGGAGTCGCCCCGTTGCGCAGCGTGCCCACGGGCGCGGCTTCGATGACGCAGGGAGCGCCCCAGGTCAAGATGCACATCGTTGAGCCCAAGAGTTTCGACGAGGCCAAATCGATCGCGGACAAGTTCAAACAGGGCACGCCGGTCATCATGAACCTCACGATGACCAAGCCGGATGTGGCCAAGCGCTTGATCGACTTCGCATCCGGATTGACCTACGGCCTCGAGGGTGGCTTGCAGAAGGTCTCGGACAAGGTCTTCATGCTCTCTCCCCACAACGTCGAGGTCTCCGAGGCCGATAGGCGCCGTCTCCAGTCCACCGGCCTGTTCCCTACCGCGGAGTAGCTCAGCCATGACCGTCGAGAACATGCCGGGCAATGCGCGGTTCGGTGTCGTTGCCATGATCGGCGGCGGCAAGATGGGCGAGGCTATCGCTGGCGGGCTGGTGGATGCAGGCACGCTGGGCAACTCGCAGATCATCGTGGCCGAACCCGACGCCGAGCGTCGGACGGAACTCATCGACCGGTATCCGTTCATGTGTGTAGCGCGCAACTCGCAGGCCTTGCTTGACGCGAGCATGGCCATACTGGCGGTCAAGCCGCAGGTGCTCGAGCAGGTTGTTCGCGACGTGGCGTCTGAACTTTCCGGCACGCTCGTGGTGTCGATTGCAGCCGGATTCTCGACCGCACGGATCGAGTCTCTGCTGCCCGCCGGCTCGCGCGTGGTGCGCGTGATGCCGAACACACCCGCGTTGGTGGGCGAGGGTATGGCGCTCGTCTGTGGCGGGTCTGAAGCGAGCGAGGATGACGTGGCGCTGGTGGCCGACCTGTTCGCATCGATCGGCGAGGCGCAGGTCATCGACGAGAAGCTGATGGACGCGGCCACCGCGATCTCGGGCTCGGGTCCCGCGTACTTCGCCCTCGTCATCGACGCGCTCGCACGGGCGGGCGTCGCCGAGGGCCTGCCGCGCCCCGTCGCCCAGGACCTTGCGGTCCAGACGATGCGGGGGACCGCGGCGTTGCTGTCCGAGACGGGCATGCACCCCGAGGAACTGATCGACGGCGTAGCCAGTCCGGGTGGAACGACCATAGCGGCCCTCGAGCGCCTTGAAGCCGGGGCCGTCCGCGCATCCTTCGCCGCCGCCGTGGCCGCAGCAGTGCGCCGTGCGCACGAACTGGGAGCGTGAGTCTCACCATGGCCATCGGCATCGTCTTCCAGATCATCCAGTTCTACATCTACCTGATCATCGCCTACATCCTGCTGTCTTGGTTTCCTGTGTCGGGCGTCGTCGCCGACATCAAGGGAGTGCTCGAGAGCATCGTCGAGCCTTATCTGGGCCTCTTCCGCAGGTTCATTCCTCCGATAGGGGCGGTTGATATTTCGCCGATCGTGGCGATACTTGTCCTGCAGTTCGCAGCACGCGCACTCGCGCAGGTGCTGGGCTAAGACGGGACGCGAAGGCGCGGCTCCGGCCACCGGGAAGGACCATCGATGAAGCTCACACCGCTCGACATTCACCATAAGGAGTTCGGCCACTCGTTGCGCGGCTACAACGAGGAGCAGGTCGACGGCTTCCTCGACGAGGTCGCCGACGAGCTCGAGCGGCTCTTCAAGGAGAACATCGACCTGTCCGAGCGGCTCGACACCGCTTCGGCCAAAGTCAACGAATACGAGATGCAGCGCCACACCATCAACAACACGCTGATGGCGGCGCAGCGCTCGGCCGATGAGATCCAGGCCAAGGCGCGTGTGGATGCCGACGCCGTCCTGCGCGACGCCGACAGCAAGGCCAAGGAGATCATCCACAACGCGCTGTCAAAGAAGCAGCTGGTAGCCAACGAACTCGTGCGCATCAAGCAGGCGGAGGAGGAGTTCCGCGCTCGCTATCGTGCGCTCCTCGAGAGCAATCTGCGCGAGGTCAGCGAGATACCGCTGCCGAGCGATATCGATGTTCTGCTCGGGCAGACCGACGAGGGCGTGATCGGCGACGTGGCTGTGCGCGAGGCGGTGGCACCGACGATGCAACCTGCCCCGGTGGTGTCTCAGCCGATTGCTGTTGAGGCACCTGCGCCGGCCGAATCAGTCGACCCGGTCGCTTCTGCCCCGGTTCCCGATCCGCCGAGGCCCGGCTTCGTCCAGAGCGTGACGCTGGGGGAGATCGGCGAGCCCGATGTCCCCGACGACCTGTCCTTCGTCGACCCCGGCGAGTTCAAGATGCCGTCGTTCGATGCGCTGGGCGAACGGGAGGACGATCTCGATATCGAGGAGATCGACTGACCGAGATGGTGCGGCTGCGTGTTCACGCGACCCCCAAATCGCTGCGTGACGAGGTGTGCGGCTGGCGGGGCGACGAGCTGATGGTCCGCGTCACAGCGCCGCCCGAAGGGGGCAAGGCGAACTTCGCGGTGTGCAAGGTGGTCGCTGCGGCGCTCGGGGTGGCGAAAAGCTCGGTGAGCGTGGTGCGCGGAGAGACATCGCGGCACAAGACGCTCGAGGTCGAGGGAGCTGGCGATGCGGAAGTCGAGCGAGTGTTCGGGGGGCCGGGCGCTCCGTTACGGTGAAAGGTAGATTCGAGGGACCGGCGCGAAAGCATCGGCGGGGAGGAACGAAGTGACGCACGAACAGATCAAGGTGCTCGTCGAGACATCAGAGCGCACGTTTCGGGGGGTCGTTCACAAGCCCATCGTGGATGACACCTATCGGCTGTCGGACCACCTCAACAACTACGACAAGAAGTTCTTGTGTTTGTCGGATGTTGCGATCAACGAGCGCGGACAGGAGTACCGCGCCGGTACGCAGCAGGAGTTCGTCGCGATCGCCCTGTCAGCCATCACGTACATCACCCCGATCGCTGACTAGCGGGCCGTCACCTTCGAGCGTGTCAAGAGCCTTCCTAGCTGCGGTTCTTCGCCGCCTCACACGTGCGCGTTTCGCGCGTACGTGCGCGCCACAATGGGTGCGTCCCGTTGGATCATCGCTTCAGGGGAGGAACCAATGCTCAGAGAGGACCTGCGGCTGGCGTTTGATGAGGCCCGCTCGCACTTCGACCCGCGGTGGTTCGTCCGTCCTGACGGCCATGACGCGTCGCGCACCATCCACGGAGTGAACCACGGAGCCCGGGTGCGCGTGCATGCGATGTGGATAGCCGATCGTGAAGGGTTTGCCGCGTACCAGCGCGAGGCACTTCACCACGCAGCGGTGTGGCACGACATCGGTCGCACTCACGATGGGGCGGACTACTACCACGGGGCGAAGAGCGCGGGGAAGCTCGTCGGACTCGGGCTTCACAACGGCATCGACCCGTTCGTGCTTGACCTGGCGCTCTTCGCGATCACCCATCACTGCGGATCTGAGGAGCACGCCGAGCGCGCGGCACGGTGGACCGGGGAGTCCGAGGGCTCCTACCTGTGCGTGTTTCGCGCCCTCAAGGACGCCGACGGGCTCGACCGCGTTCGGCTGGGCGACCTCGATCCGAGCCTCCTGCGCTACGAATGCACGCACCACCGCATCGACGACGCCTACGCCCTGTGGAGCGAGACGGGATGCTAGGCCCTTCCGGTACGGACCGTTTCGTGCCGCTCGTCTTGCTCCTTCGCCGACCGGGCTGCGTGCTACAATCCGGCACTAGGCGTTGACGGGGACGCGTGGCGCGAATCGTCGCCTCACCAGCGAGCGGGATATCGGTGCAAGCCCGCGGGTGCGACTTCGCGAACCACATCACCCCTGAGCCCCGAACCGAACGGCGAGCGATCGCCCGGTAGGCTTCGGCGGTCGCCCCCGTTACCGGGCAGCCGAGTGGCGACGACCTGGCCCGAATGCGGGGTTCAGGGTGAGTCGCAAGCTGGGTGGTACCGCGGAGAGCACTCGTGACGCGAGCGCGCTTCGTCCCGGCGTGTGAGATGCCGTGATGAGGTGCGCTTCTTTGCGTTCGCGCAAGGGACGCGGGGCCAAGACGAGAGAAGGAATACCGACGTGGCTGACTACAAGAGCACGATGAACCTGCCGCAGACTGAGTTCCCCATGCGGGCGTCGCTGTCGCAGCGCGAGCCTTTGTGGCTGGAGAAATGGGATCGGATCGACGTGCACGCACGTGCGCTTCAGAACCGGGCGGGGGCGACGCCGTTCGTGCTGCACGACGGACCGCCGTACGCGAACGGCCACATCCACATGGGAACCGCGTACAACAAGGTCCTGAAGGACATCGTGGTCAAGTACAAGACCATGCGCGGCTTCTACTCGCCGTACGTACCGGGCTGGGACTGCCACGGGCAGCCCATCGAGCATCAGGTCGAGAAAGAGCTCGGACCTGAGGCCATGAAGTTGATCAGCCAGGCGGATCTGCGGGCGAAGTGCCGCGAGTGGGCGATGCGTTTCGTCGGGGTCCAGCGTGATGAGTTCAAGCGGCTCGGGGTGCTCGGTGATTGGGACGACCCATACCTGACGCTGAATCCGGCCTACGAGGCGGGTAACGTACGAATCTTCAAGAAGATGTATCTGGATGGCGCTGTCTACAAGGGCGCGAAGCCCATCCACTGGTGCATCCGTTGCCACACTGCGCTCGCCGAGGCAGAGATCGAGTACTCGGATGAGACATCGAACTCCATCTACGTAGCGTTTCGCTTCACGGGCGAGACTCCGTGGGACGGGTTCGGAGCGGCGTCGATGCTGATCTGGACGACGACCCCGTGGACCTTGCCCGCGAACGTCGCGGTCACCCTCGCGGAGTCTGCCGATTACGTGGGCGTCCGGCTGGCTGACGGGCGCGTCATGGTGCTTGCTGAGGAACTCGTGTCAGCGGTCGCCGAGGTGGCCGGCTGGGAAGCTCATGAGGTCGTCGGTCCGCGCGTCAAGGGCGCCGAACTCGCCGGGCTGAAGTACGCCCAGCCCATCCACGATGACGTGCACGGCGTCATCATCACCGGCAGCCACGTCGAGCTCTCGACGGGTACCGGCGCTGTTCACACCGCGCCCGGGCACGGCGAGGACGACTACCTCGTGGGCCAGAAGTTCGGTCTGCCGATGCCGATGCCGGTTCTCGATGACGGCACCTTCGACGCGGGCGGTGGGCCGTTCGCCGGCCTGGATGTTCGCTCCGCCAACCCGAAGATCATCGAGTGGCTGGGCGAGCGCGGCACGCTTGTCGCCGCCACCAAGATCAGCCACAGCTACCCCCATTGCTGGCGCTGCAAGCAGCCGGTCATCTTCCGTGCGACGGAGCAGTGGTTCGTGTCCATGGATCGCACGGGACTGCGTGACACTGCGATGAAGGCCATCGGCGAGGTGGAGTGGATCCCCGCCTGGAGCGTCAACCGAATCTCGGCGATGGTGGGCGATCGTCCTGACTGGTGCATCAGCCGCCAGCGCGCCTGGGGCGTGCCCATCCCGGTCCACAAGTGCCTGAAGTGCTCCGAGACCATCGCCACGGAAGCCACGCTCGATGCCGTCATCGACCTGTTCGAGACCAAGGGCGCCGACGCGTGGTTCACCCTGCAGCCACGCGAGTATCTTCCCGCTGACACGGCCTGCTCGCGCTGCGGTGCCGGTGTCGACGATATCGCGGCTGAGGACGACATCGTCGACGTGTGGTGGGAGAGCGGCGTCTCGCACACGAGCGTCCTCGAGACCCGTCCCGAGCTGCACCGTCCGGCAGAGATGTACCTCGAAGGTTCGGACCAGCACCGTGGGTGGTTCCAGTCGGCGCTGCTCACGAGTTCGGGCGCGTACGGCCATGCACCGTTCGAGCGGGTCCTCACGCACGGGTTCATCGTCGACGGCGACGGTCGCAAGATGTCAAAATCCCTCGGCAACGTCGTATCGCCCCTCGACGTCATCGCCAAATCGGGTGCAGACATCGTGCGCCTGTGGGTAGCCAGCGCCGACTACGGCCAGGACGTCAGCGTGTCCTCCGAGATCCTCGACCGCACATCGGAGAGCTATCGCCGCATTCGCAACACGTTTCGCTTCCTGCTCTCTAACCTCTACGACTACGATCCTGCGACCGAGGTCGCGTGGGCCGACATGCCTGAGCTGGATCGCTTCGCGCTGGTCGAACTCTCAGACCTGCTTGAGCGGGTCACGACAGTCTATGACGAGTGGCGGTTCTATCAGGTGATGCGCGCGATCTCGGACTATACCGGTGATCTGTCGAGCATCTATCTCGATGTCCTCAAGGATCGGCTGTATGCCGATGCCGCCGAATCAACCTCGCGCAGGAGCGCCCAGACGGTCCTCGCGCGGATTCTTGACGTGCTGGTCCGTGTGCTCGCACCGGTTCTCGCGTTCACCTGTGAAGAGGTGTGGGAGCTGATGCCCGCGTCCCTGCGCGATGCCGACAGCGTCCACCTGGCTGATTGGCCCTCGATGGAGGTTCCCGTCTCAGACGCGGCCGCCCTACGTCGGGAGTACGCCGTGGTGCTGCAGGCGCGCGAGGCGGTCACCAAAGCCCTTGAGGATGCCCGCAACGACAAGAGGATCGGGAAGAGCCAGGAGGCGACGATTCTGCTCACGGCTCCGGTCGAGATGGCAGAGGTGCTGCGCGCGTGCGCCGACGGTCTTCTCGCCGAGCACTTCATCGTCTCCGAGGTGAGTATCGAGACCGGCGAGGAGCTGGCGGTCACGGTCGAATCCGCCTCGGGCGAGAAGTGCCCACGCTGCTGGAACTACCGTGAGCTGGGCACGGATCGCGCACATCCGGACGTGTGCGTGCGGTGTGCCGCAGTGCTGTCAGAGCGCCTGTGACGAGAAGGTTCGCCGTTCGCAGGGTATAATCCACCTATCCGGTCAAGACCGAGCGCCCGGCCCGCATGCCGGGCGCTTGTGTATAGATTCGCCAAGGAGGGTCGCACCATGGATGACACGACACGCTCACATCTCGAGGCCGACCTGCGCGAGCGACTGACCCGCCTTGAGGCGGAGGTGCACGAGCTCGATTCCGGCGAGCGCGAACTGCTCTCTGAGGCCAGCGGCGAGAACGCCTATCGCGATCATATGGCCGATCAGGGCTCCGCGACATTCGAGCGGGAGCTGGACCTTACCTTGGAGGAGAACCTGAGAGACCAACTCGTGGCGGTACGAAACGCCGTGAATCGAATCGATGCCGACACCTATGGAGTGTGTGAGCGCTGCGGCGTCGACATCCCGGAAGAACGGCTGGAGGCTGTGCCCACAGCCAGTCTGTGCGTGAAGTGCAAGGAAGCCGAAGAGAGCCGGTAGAGCTGCATCACCCGGCGCGCGTCTTCTGGGCGATCGCGGTGGTGGTGCTCGCTCTCGACCAGGCGACGAAGGCAGCGGTTCGTGCGTCCATGCTCCCCGGTGAGCTGCGTTCGTTTCTGCCCGGCTTCATCGACCTGACGTACGTTCGCAACATAGGTGCCGCATTCGGGCTGTTTCCGGGACGGCAGCCGGTCTTCATCGCGGTCTCGCTCGTGGTACTCGTCGTCATCGCCGGCTACTGGCGCCGGGCCCGTCCGAACCTCGCCATCATCATCGTCGCCCTGGCGCTCATCACAGCAGGTGCGGTGGGCAACCTGATCGATCGCGCCGTCATCGGGCGCGTCACCGACTTCCTCTCGTTCGCGTTCGTGGATTTCCCCGTCTTCAACGTCGCTGACGCGGCGATCGTCACCGGCACCGCGATTCTGATCGTCTGGCTCCTGTTTGCGCCGGAACCTCAACGCCCGGGGGTGGAGGTCAAGGCTTCCGAAGCGCCGGAGTCGGCGCCCCCGCCCGAAACAGCATCGGCGCTCGATGACGATGCAGTGACCGAAGGACGCGGATAGGTGGCCACCGACTTCCACGAGCACATCGTGACCGAACTCGAGCAGGGGATGCGCCTCGACGCCCTGCTTGGCACGCTTGAGGTCGTGCAGAGTAGATCTGCGGGCGCTCGCCTCGTCGAGGAGGGTCTCGTCACGGTGGACGGGCAGCCTGCGGCCAAGAAGTACGCGGTGCGCACGGGGGAGCGCATCGAAGTGGAGGTGCCGCCCGCTGCCTCGACAGAGCTCCAGCCCGAGCCTATCCCGCTCGACATCCTGTTTGAGGACGATCACATGATCGTGCTGTCGAAGCAGGCAGGCCTCGTGGTCCACCCGGCTCAGGGGCACTGGTCGGGAACCCTCGTCAACGCGCTGCTCTTCCACGCAAAGGAACTCGGCGGCCTTCAGGGCGAGGACCGCCCGGGGATCGTTCATCGGCTCGACAAGGACACGAGCGGTCTGATGATGGCGGCTAAGACCGACGACACCCAAGACGCGCTTCAGGAGGCGATCAAGATCCGTGCGGTCGAGCGCAGATACCTCACGCTCGTGCACGGCTGGATAGCACCCGATTCCGGGATCATCGATGCGCCGATAGCACGTGATTCGCGCGAGAGGATGCGCATGAGCGTGTCCGATAATCCGGACGCGAAGCAGTGTGTCACGACGTTTCGGGTGCTCGGACGCTACGAGGCCGGCGCCCATGACGACGGCTTCACCTTGCTGGAATGCAAGCTCTACACCGGCCGCACGCACCAGATTCGGGTGCACATGGCCTACATCAAGCATCCGTGCGTGGGCGACCAGGTCTACGGCCTCAAGCGTCCCAAGGCCGACCTTGGTTTGGGGCGGCAGTTTCTGCACTCGTACCGGCTCGAGGTCGTACACCCCGTCACGGGCGAGCGACTGTGCTTCGTCGACCCGCCGCCTGCGGACCTGGCGACGCTTCTTTCGCACATCGAACCCGATTCGACGAGCACCACCTCAGCAGGCGACGAGGTCTGGGCGCTGCTTCGGGCCGGCAGGGTCTCGGGCCGCTGCGAGCCCTGATTGCCCGCCCGTTGCCTCACGTAAGAATGTCGTCGAACGTCACCTTCGTTGACTCATCATAGATGTCGTCGAAATCGGGTGCCTGCACCTCCCTTCTCCTGATCGATTCCTTGAGTGAGACGAGCTCATAGAGACGACGCTGCCGTT
>JAXMKZ010000022.1 GCA_034370385.1 Coriobacteriia bacterium | reverse complement strand
CTTCGTCCCCGAGACTTCGACGCGCAGGGTGTGGCGCCCTTCGGTCAAGGTGCCCGAGCTCCAGGCCACCTGCCTGTACTTCAGGCCGTTGTTGTAGAGGTCGACGTCGTGGGAAACGCCATCGAGGGTGACCTTGGCGATGCCGTAGGACCCGCCCTTGATCGCGACCAGATCGATGCTCGTTCCCCAGAACGACACGTCGAGGGTCGAGCTTGTCACCGAGCTGAAGCGGTAGCTGCCGCCCGAGGCACCTCCGTCGGAGTTCTGCGACCAGGTGCCGGTGTAGCTCGTCATCGTCTCTTGCTCGAATCTGGTGCCCATGCGTACCGTGGCTAGCTTGATGGACTCGACGTTGCCGACCGCGTCGGTACTGAACCACTCGATGGTGTGGGTGCCGAGCATGCTGCCCGGGACCGTCAGAACTGTGCCGGTCGTCCATGTTGAGCCGTTAAGCCGCCACTTGGTGAGCGCGACGCCGGACTGCGTGTCGGTCGCCGTGAGCGAGACTGTCGCGGTCGAGCTGTACGTCGTGATCAAGGCGTTGCTCGTCGTCACCGGTGCAGTGGCGTCTATGCGTACCGTGGCCGTGCGGGTCGACTCAATGTTGCCGACAACGTCGATTGCCCGGTACTGCAGCGTGTGGACGCCGCCACCCAGAATCGCGATGGGTCCGGCCGTGGTAGCCACCGGGGAACCGTCAAGCGAGTACTCGATTCTCTCTACGCCGGAGAGGGTGTCGGTCGAAACCACGTTGACGGTGGTGTCCGAGGCGACCCAGCTGGTAGGTGCGTCGTCTGTGGATGACGGCGGAGTGGAGTCGAGCAGAACGATGGCTTCCTGAGCCGTTTCGATGTTGCCTGCGGCATCGACGGCGTAGTACTCGATAGTGGTTGTTCCCTCGGCGGTGACCTCAACGGGAGCCGTGTAGGTCTGCTCCGGTGAGCCATCAACGGAGTAGACGATCTCAGCCGCGCCGGAGTGCACGTCGTGAGCTGTCAGTTCGACGGATACCGAACCTCCCACCCATCCCTCGGGTGCGTCATCGCTCGTGACCGGAGCCACGTTGTCGACCTTCACGGCGACCGTTGCGACGTCCGAGACGTTGCCCACGTTGTCGAGCGCGTAGTAGCTGAGCTCCGTCGTACCTTGCTTGCTGACTCGGACTGCAGCGGAGTACGTCGACGCCGCCGAGCCGTCAAGCGAGTACATGATCGCCATGACATCAGAACCTGCATCCGTGGCACCCAGTGTCACGTCGACGGGTCCTTGCACCCACTGCGCGGGCACATCGTCAGTCAAGGCGGGTGCTGTCGTGTCGACGAACACGCTGACTGGCTTGGTCGTCTCGACGTTGCCGGCGAGGTCGGTCGAGAAGTACTCCACCACGTTCTCGCCTTCGCCTGACACGGTGAAGGGGACCGTGTAGGTCGTGAGCGCGCTACCGTTCACACGATAGCGCGTGGACGTGACGAACGTGTTGTCGGTAGCGACCAGGGACACGAGCTGGCCTGCGTTGTGCCAGCCGCCGATGACGTTGTCAGTAGTCGTCGGGGGAGTGGAATCTGAGGCCAAGGTCCCGACGATGTCAACAGCGTCCAGGCCGATGATGTTGCCGGTTGACGATGCGTTCCTCGAACTCAGCCACTCGATTGACAGAACATGCGCACCGGCGCTGAGGCCGGTGAACGAATGGAGGCGCTGATTCTGGGCGAGGGTGGCCGCATAGTAGTCAAGGACCACCGGCGAGCCGCCATCGATACTTACGCGTGCCTGTCCGTAGTTGGGACCCTTGGCACCGATCACGTCGATGCGGGTACCGTTGAAGGGGACGTAGGCCCAAGCGCCCGTCGTGCTGGCCGTTCTCCACGATCCGGCGGAATGGCTGCCGGTGGTATTGGTGGCCCATGAGCCGCGATAGAGCATGGCGGGCTCGGTCTGCTCATAGCGGTTGAGGATGGCGATGACCGCGGACTGGGTCGTCTCTGTGTTGCCGACGTTGTCGATCGAATACCACTCGAGGACGTGATCCCCCAGAGACGTGCCCGGAATCGAGACGGCGGTACCGGTGGTCCAGCTGCCCCCGTCAACACGCCAGCGCGAAGCCGCTACACCGGAGTGCGCGTCGGTGGGAAGCAGGGCGAACGTTGCGGTTGTCGTGTAGCTCCGTGCCGGAGGAATAGAGGTAACAGGGGCGACGTCATCGATCTTGACCTCGCACGACTTGAGGCTCTCGACGTTGCCGCGGTTGTCGTCGGCGTAGTACCTGATGGTCGTGATGCCCTGTGCCGTGACGGTGTAGGCGCCAGCATACGGAGTCGCCACCGTAGGTGTGGTCCCGTTCGAAGTCGCATACACGCCCTTGACGCCCGTCGTCGCATCGGTGGAAGCAAGACTGACGATGACCGGGCCTCTGACCCAGCCAGTGGGGGCCGTGTGTACGGTGATGGGGGGCGCGGTGTCGGCGACTTCGGTCAGAGCGCCCTCGATGCGCACCTCGTCGATGTTGACCTTTGTGCCATCCGACAAGGGATTCTTGTCACCGGTCCATTCGAGCTTGACCGTGTAGTCACCGTAGTCGAGGATGCCGGTCGTCCACGCCGGCGGGTTGTACGTGCCATCGCGCTCGTTGTTGCTGTAGAGGTCGACGAGCGCGGGTGGCACGTCGGTGTCGAGCAGACTGGCGCGGACGATGCCCATTCCGGGCCCCTTGCGCGCCGAGAGTTCCAGCTGCGTTCCCTGGAACGAGAGGAATGCGAACGACGACGTCGCATCCACGGATTGCACATCGCCGCTGTAGTCGGTTGCCCACGGGCCGCGGTAGACGATGCGTGAGTCGCTCGAATGGTAGGGCAGTGGGTTGAGCTTGATCTCGAACGTATAGCTCTGCTTCGCCTCAATGTTGCCAACGCTGTCAACCGAGTACCACTCGATGGTGTGGTAGCGACGCCAGCGGCTCCACTGGACTGAGAACGGAGCCGTGTACGTCGTATATGCTCCGCCGTTCACCTTGTAGTACGTGTTGGCGACACCGGAGTAGGCATCGGTGGGGGTCAGAGTGATGGGTGCGACGTCGGTATACGTGAAGACGGCATCACTGGTGGTTATCGGGGGCGAAGCGTCCACGTACACCGCAGCGGTCTTGGTGGCCTCGCGGTTGTTGTAGGAGTCAATGGACCAGTAATCGATGGTGGTTGTTCCCTCAGAGGTGACCGAGTGCGAGCCGAAGTACGTCTGCGGCCATGCTCCGTTCAGGGAGAAATGGGTCGACTGGACGGCAGAACTGGCGTCCGACGCAGCGAGCGAGAACGTGGCAAAACCCTTCTGCCATCCCGTGGGGGCGGTGATGGTGGTGACCGGAGGCGTGAGGTCCGGGGGGGACACCGCGATGGTCATCGTGTGGTGGGGAATCTCCTCATGGCCGGCACCGTCAACAGCCCAATACTCCAGGACGTAAGTACGATAGTCCGTCAAGTTGATCTGTACGCCGGTGATCACACTGCCGTTGTCCAGACGGTAGCGCGGCAGCGCGCTTGATAGGTTGTCCTGGGCGAACAGGTTGATGGTCGCCGGACCCGCATAGAACTCCACAGCATCTGTCCACGAGGTGGGTGGCGTGGAGTCCACGCGCAGGGTGCGTGTCTGGGTCGTCTCTTGGTTCTCCTGGTGGTCAATAGAGTAGAACGAGATCTCGTACTGGCCTTCGGCGAACTGGTGGGTGCCCGGGACGTACGGAATCCAGGGACCGCCGTCCACCGAGAGAACGGTTTCTGAGACACCAGATCCACCCACGTAGTCGGAGGCGGTAAGCACCAGCTCGCGCAGCGGCAGACCCTGCACCCATCCCGATTCGGGAATGTTTGAGTCGGTCGTGGGCGGCTCTTCGTCGGGCCGTTCGATAGAGACGTACAGGGTGTGAACGCCTTCGGAGTTCCCGGCCACGTCAGTTGAGCGATAGAAGATCGTGTAGTTACCCCAAGTCGGCAGATCGATCACGGTGCCCTCAGTGAAGCTCGGCTGGTAGTCGAAGCGCCACTCAGTCCGCTGGAGACCTGATCCTCCGTCGAAGGCTTCGAGGGTCACCGTGCCGGTGCCGATGGCACCGACCGGTACGTTCGCCGTTGTCTGGGGCTTTGTCTTGTCCAGCTTCAACGTCGCGGTCTGCGTGGCCTCTTTGTGTCCCAGCGGGTCGACGGAGTAGAACTGGAGGGTGTGGATGCCCTCGTCTGTGAAGAGCACTGGTGCCGTGTAGGTGGCCCAATCAGACTCACCGAGCTTGTAGTAGGTAGCCTCGACACCCGAAACGGTGTCCGTGGCAGTGAATGACACGAGCGTGTCCTCGGTGAACCAGTCATCACGGCGCTGATCCCACGTCGTCTGAGGCGGATCCTCGTCATACGGGGCTACCACGAACGAAACCTCGTGGGCCTGCTCAACGTTGCCTGCGCGATCGCGGGAGTGGTAGGACAAGTAGTGAGTGCCTTGTACGTAGGTGACGCGGGTCGTATCTGTTTGGAACACGCCGTCCAATAGTGACTCGGTCACCGCTACCCCTGACAGGGTGTCGGTGGCGATCAGCGAAATTGAGGCGAATCCGTAGTAGGTGGTTTCGACGCTGGCGAAGGTCTCAGGCGGCGTACCATCGAGGAAGATGCTCTCTTGGACCACATCCTCGATGTTGCCTATGCGGTCGACCGAGAAGTACTTGAGTATTCTCTCGCCCTCACCTTCCACGGTGATCGAGTCCACGTAGGACTCCGACGGGGGGCTGCCGTCAAGCGAGTAGTACGTGCCAGAGACCGTGGTGCTGGCGTCAGTGGCAGACAGGTGGAGCGAAATCGGAGGAATCGCCCATCCGCTCTCCCAGTTGGCCACCCAGTCGCTTACCGTGGTGGGGGGCGTGATATCCGGCTCTCCGGCATTAAGCCCGAACTTCCGTACCGCGCCATCGAAGAGGTACATGCCATCGTGGTCTAAGTAGTTCGTCGTCAAGACAGTGCCGTCTTGGTCGACGAGAATCTTCATGGGAGACGAGAAGACGAAGCCCGGGGCGGTCGTTGAGAATGCCCCGAGCCACTCTGCATCCTGAGTGAAACGGACGAAGCGGTCCTCGGTGTTCCAATCGAGCACGTACACGACGCCGAAGCTGTCGATATGCACATCGCGCGGGTTGTACAGGGAGTCTGTGGAGCCAGTGAAGTCGGCGGAGTACGATGCCACGAGGGATGCCTGCGTGCCCTCAACTGAGAAGTGCTTCACCCGGGAGTTGTAGCTGTCCGCGACCCAGACGGCTCCGGCGGTTGTGAGGAAGGATCCGGCCGGGTGGTCGAAGTCGGTGTCGCCGGTACCGGGGGTGATGCTGCCGATCGCCATCACGGGAACATCGGCTTGATTGAACTTCACGACACGGTTGTACGCGTAGTCGGTCACGACATAGGTGCCGTCGGAGGTGAACGCTATGTCGATCGGGCACTTGAACCGATCCATCGACTCGGTGACCTGGGAGAGATTAGTAGGACCCGGCTGGTTGTCGACGGGGTACTGACCGACCTTGGCCCCCGTGCTGGGGTTCACGATGATAATCCGACCGTCGCCTTCGCGCGAGTCCCACGCCTCGTCGCCGGTGACGCTCAGGTTGAGGCCGGCATCGGCGATGTAGAGTAGCCCGTTCGGCGAGAGCTTCACGTCCAAGGGGTAGCGCAACCCGAGCCCGTCGGAGTACACGTTGAGCACAACCCCTTCGGGGCTGTACTGGACGAGCCGTGCAGGAGCGTAGTCGAGCCCGGTCCAGTCGTTCTCGACGGTCCAGACGTTGCCCTCGACGTCGACGGCGAACCCTTCCGGAACCATCGTGGCCAGACCGGGGTCGTTCGTGTACACGGAACCGGTCACAGCGTAGGTGTCGGTGATCTGCGGAAGCGAGTACTCCGCGCTTGCCGTCAGCGGGAGGGACGCGACGATCACGGCGAGCGCCGCCACGACGAAGCGTGCCACATTCGACCCCTTGAGATGTGTGCTCAACACCGGTTCCTCCTCGATCGCCGGGCCCGTGCCCGGTGGTCCGTCAATAGCGCACAGGGCGCGCTGCATGCGCACCCCTCTTCTATATCGAACGGTTCAGGCGCGAACCTTATAGGCGCACACGAGAAATGTGAGCAATATCACGGAACGACTGACCGTTCATCCTCACATGCGCCCGTTTGTCGCAAACGCTATAGTGGGGTGTCGCGTCAACCGCCTGTGCACAGCAAAGGAGAGCCCCGTTCATGACCGATGAGGCGCCGGTTCGCGTAGTCCGGCCCGTGGTGCGCTCAGGTGGCAGTCGACGCTCGCGACGCTTTCGGTTGGCGCTGGCGCTCGCGATGGCAGACGCCGCAGCCATCTTCGTGGCGTTGATGCTCGCCACTTGGGTGAGATTTGGCTCCGCTACTGCGCGGGTGGCATTCGACTACACCGATCTGCACATAGCGTTCTGGCAGTTGACGGTCGTCACCGTGCCGCTGTGGGTCGGATTCATCGCGCTGGCGGGTCTGTACGATCTCGATCGCGTGACCTTCGGCATCACGGACTCAGGGCGGATCGCGCGCGCACTGTCTCTCGGTCTTGTCGCACTGATTCTTGTTACCTATATGGCGAGAGTCCCGGGTCTGTCCCGAGCATGGACGCTCCTGGCCTGGGTGTTCTCGATCCTGCTCGTACTGCTGGCAAGAGTCATCTTCTCCGCGGTCCGTTCGGCCGGCCATCGACGTGGTCGCTGGCTGCAGCCGACGCTCATCGTGGGCAGCAACGCCGAATCCGCCGATATCATCAGGGTGCTTCACGCGAGTCCTGAGGCAGGGCTGGTTCCGCTCGGATGTTTGACATCGTCGCAGGCCGAGCGCCTTGAGCTCGACTTCTGTTCCGACGACGTCCCGGTCCTAGGGAGCGCTCGTGAGATCACCGCGGTGCTGGAGGAGTCGTGCGCCCGTACGGTCATCATCGCCTCATCCGCGTTTGACCACGACGTCCTGGCTCGCATGATCGCGGAGCTGCGGGACGCTGACGTCGATGTGCACATCTCCTCGGGACTCTTTGAGGTCCTGACCAGTCGCGTCTTGGTAAGTGAGATCGCCGGCGTCCCGCTCATTACCGTCAAGGGAATCTCCCTGTCACGGGGCAACCTTCTGGTGAAGCGGGTATTCGACCTCGTCATGTGCTCGATCATCGTGGTTCTCGGCGTTCCCGTCTGGATCGCAATCGGCCTTGCGATCAAGCTCACCAGTCCGGGTCCGATCTTCTATGCACAGCAGCGCGTTGGTCGGGCGGGAGAGACGTTCGGCATGCTGAAGTTCAGGTCCATGTACCGGGACGCGGACAGCCGCTTGGCCGATCTCAGGGCTGACAACGAAGCCAGCGGGCCTCTGTTCAAGATGAAGGACGACCCCCGCGTGACCCCCACCGGGAAGTGGCTGCGCAAGTTCTCTCTCGATGAGTTCCCTCAGCTCATCAACGTAGTGCGCGGCGAGATGTCTCTCGTCGGGCCCAGGCCCCCGCTACCCCACGAGGTGGAGAAGTACTCGCCGAATGACTGGAGGCGGCTTGAGGTCGTCCCCGGAATGACGGGGCTGTGGCAGGTGTCCGGGCGCAGCAGCCTGACCTTCGACGAGATGGTACGTCTTGACCTGTTCTACATTGAGAACTGGTCGGTCGGACTCGACCTGACCCTGCTGTTCCGCACGATTCCTGCGGTGCTGTTCGCCCGCGGGGCCTACTGACGACCGCGACACCGTCGGCGTCTGACCGAGAGGACCACTGCGCATGCGATTGATCGTCGTAGTCGGGGCGCGCCCCAACTTCATCAAGGTCGGGCCGCTCATGCCCGCGTTTGCCGCCGCGGGGATCGAGGCCTCCATCGCCCACACCGGTCAGCACTACGATGCGTCGATGTCCGACGTGTTCTTTCGTGACCTCGCGCTTCCCGAGCCGGCTTGGTTTCTCGGTGTGGGATCCGGCACTCACGCGGTGCAGACCGGCAAGGCGATGATCGCGCTGGAGGAGCTCTTGATCCGGGAGCGTCCCGATGCGCTGCTCGTGGTCGGTGACGTGAACTCTACGCTCGCCGGGGCGCTTGCCGCGGTCAAGATCGGGATTCCCGTCGTTCACCTCGAGGCCGGACTGCGCAGTGGGGACATGTCTATGCCCGAAGAGGTGAACCGCCTCGTGACAGACCAGCTGTCGGCGATGCTGCTCACGCCGGTGGCGACGGCTGCGGACAGTCTGCTCGCAGAGGCCTGTGATCCGGCGCGCATCCACTTTGTCGGCAACGTCATGGCCGAGTCCGTACTTCGCCATCTTCCTCAGATTGCCGATCGTGACGTGTGTGGGTCGCAGGGCCTCGTTCCCGAAGCCTACGTGCTCTCCACGGTTCATCGTCCCGAGAACACCGATCACCCGCTGCGTCTTGCCCAGATCATCGCAGCATTTGGAGACATCGGTATGCCGGTGCTGCTGCCGGCGCACCCTCGCACGCGGCCGCTCCTTGAGGCTGCGGGCGTTACGGACGGCGGGCCTGTGCGCGTTGTCGATCCGGTGGGCTACCTGGATATGCTCGCTCTGCAGCGCGATGCCGCCGTCGTGGTCACCGATTCAGGGGGAGTTCAGGAAGAGTCCTGCATGGTGGGGACGCCGTGCGTCACGGTTCGCAGGAATACTGAACGTCAGGTGACCCTTGAGATCGGTTCCAACCGGTTGACCGGCGCGGATCGTGGCGCAATCGGCAGTGCAGTCTCGGCGGCGCTTGCGGGGACTCGCGAGTGGACCGCGCCTGAGCGCTGGGACACTGCGGTGGCCACGCGGGTGGTGGACGCACTTCAGGGCGGAATCCTTCCGCTCAGCGATTAGCTAGCGGCAGACTCGGGAAAGCGTAGGGGAGAGAGTCAACCCCTCTGCCTGCGAGAGAGCTGCCGTTGCGAATCATAGTCGCCCTCGGTGCACGACCGAACGTGGTCAAGGTCGGTCCGCTTCTGCCTGAACTGGCGCGGGCGGGTATTGAGTGCGACGTCGCATTCACGGGTTCGCGGGGAGCCCCCCACGATGATGACTCGGCTGAAGGCCTCTCGTTCTACGGCGTCGACCTCATCACTCCGCGCTGGTTTCTCGATATCGGCACGGGGACTCACGCGATGGAGACCGGCAAGGCCATGGTCGCCTTCGAGGGTCTTTTCGGCCGCGAGCGTCCCGACGCGGCTCTCGTGGTCGGGGACGTGTCTGCAACCCTTGCGGCCGCCGTCTCAGCAGTGAAGGCCGGTGTGCCGGTCATCCACCTCGATGCGGGGTTGCGCTGCGGGGATCTGCGCGTCCCGGAGGAGGTGAACCGGGTTCTCGTATCCCGTATCGCGTCGTTGCATCTGACGCCCACTGAGAGGGCGTTGGAGAACCTGGAAGACGAGGGCGTGGAACCTGAGCGCGTTCACTTCGTCGGTAGCATTCTGGCGGAATCGGTGATCCGACATCTTGATGCGATCGCGGGAATCGACGTGGCTGGAGCATACGGTTTGGTGACCAACGGCTACGCGCTCGGCTGCTTCCATCGTCCTGAGAACCTCGCGGATCCTGCGCGGCTGTCGGCCATACTCGAAGGGCTCGCGGCTCTGCCGCTGCCCGTGCTCGTGCCCGACACGAACGGGCTGCGCGCGGCGATGGCAGAGGCGGGACTGCAGGCCGCTGGAGCCGTGTCAGTGGTAGACGCGGTTCCCTATCGGTCGATGCTGGCGCTGGAGCGCGATGCGGCTGTAGTGCTGACCGACTCCACCGGAGTCCAGGAGGAAGCGTGCTCCATCTGCACACCCTGCATCACGGTGCGCGACTGCACCGAGCAGGTCGCTACCGTGGAGGCTGGCGCCAATCGCCTGGTTTCGGCAGACAGTGATGCGATCATCGAGAGCGTTGCGAACATTCTTGCGGAGCCACCCACGTGGGTGGTGCCCAAACGCTGGGACCGCGCGGTGTCCGACCGTATCGTCCGCGCCATCAAACGCGGAGTGGCCCCGCTCGTGTAGAGTCGGTTTCCGCCATCGACCACAGGAGGCTTCATGCGCGTTCTGCTGACCGGTGCCGCCGGATACATCGGTTCGATCACGACACGTACCCTCCTTGACCGCGGACACGAGTGCATCGTCCTCGACAACCTCGTTCACGGGTGGAGGGAGTCTGTCGATGCGCGGGCGCAGTTCATCGAAGGCTCGGTGGGCGATTCTGAGGTCGTCGCTCGCGCGCTCGATGGGTGCGACGCCGTGGTGCACATGGCCGGTTTGATCGAAGTGGCCGAGTCACAGAAGAATCCCGACCTGTACTTTCGAGTGAACTCCCTCGAGCCGCTGGTGCTCCTTGACGCCATGCGAGCTGCAGACGTCAAGGCACTCGTGTTCTCGTCCACTGCAGCGGTCTACGGCGAGCCCACCCGCGTTCCCATCGCAGAGACGGCACGTACCGAGCCGGTCAACGCCTACGGTGCCAGCAAGCTCGCGTTTGAACGCAGCGTGACGGATTGCGAGTCTTGGGGGCTGCGCGCGGTGCGCTTTCGCTACTTCAACGTGGCCGGCGCGTGGCCCGACGGCTCTGTGGGCGAAGCGCACGCGCCTGAGACGCACCTGATTCCCCGCATACTGACCGCGATCAGGGACGGGGCTGAGCGAGTCGAGGTCTTCGGCGGCGACTACGCCACCAAGGACGGCACGTGCGTCCGCGACTACATCCATGTGTGCGATCTGGCCGCTGCACACGCCTTGGGTATCGAGCGCCTGGGGGCTGGTGAGGACGGCGGGGTTTTCAACCTAGGCAACGGTTCGGGCTTCTCCAACCTCGAGGTGGTGCGGGCGTGCATGCGCGCCGCGGGCCGTGAGATCGAGGTCATGATCGGCCCGCGTCGAGAGGGAGACCCAGCGAAACTCGTCGCATCCGCGGCCCGGGCCAAGTCGGTGCTCGGATGGGTTCCTGAGCGGGCTGAGCTCGATGGCATCGTCGCCGATGCATGGCGATGGCACCTTGCCCACCCGAACGGGTACCGCTAGACTGTTTCCTCGCCGTCTGAGCACGGTGAACACGGGCGATTAACTCAGCGGGAGAGTGCCACCTTCACACGGTGGAAGTCACTGGTTCAAATCCAGTATCGCCCACCATCTGCATTTGAAGGCCCCGGAAGGCTCCCTAGACAGGAGCTCGAAGGGGCCTTTCCACTGGTAGGAGGCTATGTCGCCGTCCTCCACCCCTAGGTTCCAAAGTACCGTCTGGACTACAAAGCCCTGCCCACACATCAAGCGCAAGGATAGAGAGGCCCGACTCCGCGGGCTGGAGCCGGGTCCTTTCTGCATCTCTGGCGAAGGCCTAGCCGAAACCGCGCAGTCTCTATCGCTTCTCTAGAATCGTCAAGGTCCAGTCGCAGTTCGCAGAAGTCACGTCTAGGTAGTACGTCCCAGGATCCTTCACGAGCATCGTGGAGTCCTTCCCGGCTTCACTCACCATGACTTCCGGAAAACCGCCTTCCTTCTGGAGGTTCTGGCCTTCAGGCACGACGTAGATGCCGCATATCAGCGATTCTCCACCCTTCACGGAGTACTTGAGTTCAACCTCCCCGCTGCCGATTTCGAATGTCTTCGATCGCTTGTTCCCTTTCCCGGAAAGGGACGTTACCTTGACCCACTTCGGTTCGGGCTCCGGTTCGGGCTCCGCGGCCGCTGGTTCCTCAGCAGCCGGCTCGACAGATGGCTCTGCGGGAGTCGAGGCGGCAGGCTCGTTCTGTGCAACTGAAGACGGCTCGGAGTCGTTTCCGCCCAACATGTTGCCGACGATCGCAAGCCCTATCAGAACGGCGAGAACGATGAACCACGTCCGCTGATAGACAGGCTTCTTGCCCACTTGCTGGCCGGCCGGAGTAGGTGCGGCCGCCTGTGCGGGTGCAACAGGTTGTGATGGAATGCTGGCGGTTGGTGCGAAGTCTTGAGTCCATGCGGCTCCATTCCAGTACCGCTGTTGCCCTGGGTTCTCCGGATCGGGATACCAGCCAGCAGGCGCGTTGCTCACGCGATCACCCCCATCACTAATGAGCCGTCCCTCCCGAACGACCCTCTGAGCCGCATCATACCTGAACCGGTGGAGTGCCCGTCCGCCCCCATTGCGCTAATGAGCCAACCGGCTCCGAAGTCGTCCACCAAGGCCCACCACTCACATTGAAACGCCCCTTCGGGCCCTCTTCGGAGGAACTCGATGGGGTGTTCTAGCTGGTAGGACGGCGGTCTATGGCAAGCGCTCTACCTGCGCGGTCTTGTCTTCTGTGCCACAGCGGTTTGACCCAAGGTGTGGTATCGCATATGATACCGTTATGGTTGAGCGCATCGTCATCGACACCAGCGTCGCGGTTGCCGGGCTCCGGAGCTCGCAAGGCGCGTCTTTCCGCGTGCTTCAACTCGTCGATACCGGAAACTTCGAGATCGCCCTCTCCGTTCCGCTCGCCCTTGAGTACGAGGATGTACTCAGGCGGGAGAGTACCGGAGTCGGTCTCGCCACAAAGGATGTGGACGTGCTGGTGGAGTACTGGTGCAGCGTGGCCCACCTGCAGGAGATTCACTTCCTGTGGCGCCCGGTATTGAAAGATCCGAAAGACGACCATGTTCTGGAGCTCGCGGTCGCCGCCGGGTGCGGCATGATCGTCACCCACAGCATCCGCGACTTCTCGCGATCGGTCGCTTGGGGCGTTGAAGCGGTTCGGCCCGGTGAGTTCCTACGAAGGATCGGAGTGACATCATGAGCACGATTAGCCTGCGTCTGCCGGAGTCGCTGCACAAGAAGGTGCGCGAGCTCGCCAAGGAGGAGGATGTGTCTATCAATCAGCTCATCACCACCGCCCTGGCGGAGAAGATGGCCGCGCTCATGACGGTTGATTATCTCCGCGAGAGGGGAGCGCTTGGTGATCGGGCGTCGTACGACGCCGTTCTGGCCAAGGTGCCAGACGTCGAGCCGGGCGAGGGAGACGAGCTGTAGGCGTCATGCGCAGCGCGACGCCGATTGAGCTCCGCTCGCTGCGCTTCACTGACCGGCTCGCGGTCAGCCGATGCCACGATGCTGTCCCAGACTCCTGGCGTTCTGCTAGCGAAACGCTTGTTCGACCCACGCGGACTAGTGTCGCCCGCTCCAGTAGTACGGCCTTCTGCTGCCATGCGCAACGGCCAGTATGCGGACGTGACCGCCGACGAAGGAGTAGACAAGTGAGTAAGGAAATCCGTGGACGAGCATTCTACGATTCCGGTCGCGCAGCACCGCGCACGACTCCGGGTACTCGCGAATGTGCGCGATCGCGCTCACCACGGCATCGATGAACAGCGAGCCGAGACCCCGGTGCTCGGTGTCGTAGTACGCGGCCGCCTCGTTGAACTCGTCGGTGGCGACCTCATGAAACGAGTAGGGCGCGATCACCGCAGGCGGGCCCGGGCGTCAGCGATGACCTGGTCACCAGGAATGAGTCGAGCAGTGCCGGCGTCGATTTCTGCATCCCGCCGCGATGCCTCCTCAAGCCACAGATGCTCGATCTCAGATTCGCTGAGGGCGTCCAAGCTGAGAAGGAGATCGGTCGCGAGTTCCGCTCGCTCCGCTGGGCTGAGTTGGCGCGCCACCAGTTTGAGTTCCTCAACGGTCATGGTGAACCTCACGTTCTTCGCGAAGGGCCTGTCGTCATTGTACGACGAGCCCAAGACATCGTCGCTCCCCGTGGCGTTGGGTCGAAAAGAGGAATGTACCGACGCACACGTCGCTTCGCCGCTCTACTGCGTCTAAGTATATCCCCGCCGACAAGCAGCACGGCGCCACCGTCGCGTTCATTCGGTCGCTTCCCTCGGGGCTTCCGCATTCGCGAGTCGGCAGGTATCATTCAGCGCGAGCCGCGGGGGCGGCCCACTACGGGAGAGGCGCACCACGCTCCATGGAGAACAATCATTTCAGCATTCTCGTTGTTGACGATTCAGAGGTTCTGCGCCGACTTGCGGCCGTGACCCTCACGAGTCTGGGCAACTACGAAGTCGATCAGGCGTGCGACGCGGCTGAGGCCCTCGAGTGTCTGATCGACAAAGACTACGACGTCATCATCACCGACTACTACATGCCGGGAATGGATGGGATCGAGTTCATCCGCCGTGTACGTCGGCGCTCTGGCTGTGAGCGTCTTCCCATCCTCATGGTCACCACTGAGCGCGACCCCTTCATCGAAGAAGAGGCACGCGCGGCCGGCGCAGACGAGTTCCTCACCAAGCCGTTCGAGCCGCTTGTGATCCGGGAAACCCTCGATCGCGTGCTGCAGGCAGCCAAGGCGCCCGCGATGTCTCTGCGTATCGATGCTCAGAGCCTGCTCGATTCGCTGCCCTACGCCGCGATGGTTCTCGATCGCCACCACAACGTCATTCTGGGCAACGGGGTCTTCTGGCGTAGCGCCGGAGGGGGTATTGACGATGCGGGTGTCAACTGCGCCCGCGCGATGCATGAAGCGCAGACTGCGCCCGCCAACTGCCCGTTGGACTCTGCCGTTAGCTCCGGAGGCCCCGCCGAGGAGGTAGTGGCCGAGGCAGGTGCTCTCTACCGGGTGTCGGTCTTTCCGATGGCACTCTCCGACGATGAGGGCCAAGCGCTCTACCTGCATCTCACGCAGCCGATCTGAGCTGAAGCCAGACTCCGGCTCGACGGTGAACTCGGGCCTTGGCGCGCACGGTGGTAGAATCCACCGGCTGTGATTCTCACCTGTGACAACCTCACCAAGACCTTCGGCGAGCGGGTTCTGTTCCGCGATGTCTGTTTGCGCGTGGGGGCCAGAGACCGCGTCGCCCTTGTCGGTGCCAACGGTGCGGGCAAGACCACCCTGCTCGACATCATCGCGCGCCGCACCGATGCCGACGAAGGCAGCGTCAACTTCTCCAAGGACGCCGTAGTCGGCTACCTCGAGCAAGAGGCGATCGAGATGGCCGGGCGAAGCGTGCTCGCTGAGGCGCTCACCGCTGCCGAACACGTCACCTCGCTTGAGCATCGGTTGCGACTGCTCGAGGAGCAGATCGCCGAGGCCGACGAGTCTGACCACGAGCGTCTGCTTGCCGAGTACGGGCGGCACCAGGAGCGCTTCGAATCACTGGGAGGCTACACCGTCGAGTCAGAAGCGCGCGCCGTGCTCGGGGGTCTCGGCTTTCGCGAGGCTGACCTGGCCCGGGACGCGAGCGAGTTCTCCGGTGGATGGCTGATGCGCCTGGCGCTGGCCAAGCTTCTTCTCACCAAGCCCGACGTCTTGCTGCTTGACGAGCCCACCAACCACCTTGACCTTGAGAGCGTCACGTGGCTTGAGTCGTTCCTGCGTGGCTACGAGGGCGCGATCGTCATCGTGAGTCACGACCGGGCGTTCATGGACGGCATCGTCGACCGGGTTGCCGAGATCGAGAATCGCCAGCTCACCCTGTACGTGGGCGACTACTCGGCCTATGAGAAGAGCCGCGAGTTGCGGCTTGAGCAACTGCGTGCGCAGCGCGAGGCCCAAGAGAAAGAAATCGCCCACATGCAGGTGTTCGTGGATCGATTCCGCTACAAGAACACCAAGGCTAAGCAGGCCCAGGACCGGATGCGGCGCATCGAGCGCATACGAGCCGAGATGGTCGAGGTACCTGAAGAGCGCAAGAAGGTTCGCTTCGCGTTCCCGCAGCCTCCGCGTACCGGGGAGATGGTCGCCTCGCTCAGTGAGGCGCGCAAGGCATACGGCGACCTTGTGGTCTACGACGGCTTGGACCTGAAGCTGTATCGCGGCGACAAGGTGGCGCTGGTGGGTCCCAACGGCGCGGGCAAGTCCACGCTGCTCAAGATGCTCGCGGGCGTTTTGCCCTTGGACGCCGGAGAGCGGGAACTGGGCGTGCGCGTGGAGACGGCGTACTTCGCTCAGCATCAGCTCCAGGCGTTGAGCCTCTCAAGCACGGTCTATCAGGAGCTCGATGCAGCCGCGCCTGGCTGGACGCAGAGCCAGGTCAGGGGCCTGCTGGGAGCCTTCCTGTTTCATGGCGACGATGTGGACAAGAAGGTGAGCGTGCTCTCAGGCGGAGAGAAGGGCCGGATCGCCCTGGCCAAGATGCTGGTACAGCCGGCACCGTTTCTGTGCCTGGACGAGCCGACGAACCATCTCGACATCGCATCAAGCGACGTTCTTGAGCAAGCGCTTGAGCGCTACGAGGGCACGATTGCGCTGATCACGCATGACAGGCACCTGATCCGCGCGATAGCGAACAAGGTGATCGAGGTCATCGACGGTCGCGTCACGGTGTTCGATGGCGACTACGACTACTACCTGTGGAAGCGTGAGCAGCGCGACGCGGTGGTGGCCCCGGGCTGTGCCCCGGAGCCCACGGCTACTCGCACTCCGGCCCCTGAGGTCTCCGAGGCGCGCGAGGGACGAACGCCCCGCCGGGTTCATGGGCCTGCTGCGGAGCCCGCGAGCTCAGGCGAGTCCGTGATCGGACCAAAGACCCGCGATCAGAAGCGGCTTGAGGCGGACGCCCGCAATCGAGCGTACCGCGCCACCAAGCTGCGCAAAGAGCGCCTTGCGGCGGTTGAGTCCCAGCTTCTGCGTGAGCAGACGCGCTATGACGAGCTGGTCGAAGCGATGGCTGACTCATCGCTGTACTCCGACCGCGTGCGCTTCGACGCCGCGATGGCCGAGTACACGGCTCTGAAGGGCTCGATTCCCGTACTGGAAGGCGAATGGCTCGACCTGTCGGAGCAGATTGCGCTCCTCGAAGCTGACTGCACGTAGTCGCTGCCGGTACGCGAGCCTGCTGGGTGCGGACCGCGTTTCTGAAACCCGTTCTGACCTGCGCATTACCTCGCGCGAACCGGACTTTGTAACAATGTTTACATGCGCAGGGGCTGACGATACACTGTCAATCACTTGGCGTTCTGCGTGAAAGGGGCGGGGGGTTGCCCGGCGGCACTGTCTGGTTTGTGATCGGCTTCTCTCTGGCTGCGACGGCCTTCATCGGCGTCGTGTTCCTTGCTAACGCTCTGCTCTCACCGCGGCGCCCTACGCGGGAAAAGGGCGAACCCTACGAGTGCGGGATGGATCAAGCCGGGGCGCCCTGGTCCGCACAACGCGTGCGCTTCTCCACAGTCGCCATGCTCTTCGTCCTGTTCGACGCAGAAGCGGTGCTCCTCTTCGCCATCGCCACTCAGCTGCGCGGCAGTCTGATAGCCGTTCTCGAGGTTGCCGTCTTCGTCGCTTTTCTTGCTCTCGGGCTTGTCTACGCATGGCGCAAGGGGGCGCTTGAATGGCGCTCGTAGACAAGGTCGGATCCGCCATGGACACCGGTCCGGGTGGGGTGGTGCTCACGAGCGTCGACGCCCTCGTGAATTGGTCGCGGGGGCAGTCGCTGTGGGCGTTTCCGATGGGCACGGCATGCTGTGCTATGGAGCTCATCGCCGCTTCCTTCTCGAAGTTCGACTTCGATCGCCTGGGGACGTTTCCCCGGCCCGATCCTCGCCATACCGACGTCATGATCTTGGCCGGTACCATCACCGAGAAGATGAAGCCCGTGGTCAAGCGTCTCTACGAGCAGATGCCTGACCCGAAGTGGGTCGTCGCCATGGGCAACTGCACCATCTCAGGGGGAATCTTCTACTACGACACGTACTCGGTGGTGCGCGGCGCCGACGAGTTTCTACCGGTTGACGTCTACATCGCAGGGTGTCCGCCGCGGCCGGAGTCTCTGCAGGATGGCATCGTCCAGCTCAGAGAACTCGTGCGCGAGGAGTCGATTTCGCCTGGGCGCCGGCACGAGAGGCGCATGTTGCTGCCTCGACCTGGTGACGGTGAGCACCGGTGACTCACGACGAGATGACGGCGCTTCTGGAGCGCATCGCAGCGCACAACCCCGTGCTTTTCCCCTTGTTCTCACTCGAGTTCGGAGACGCAGTCGTGGGGGTTGAGCGAGGCGAGCTGCTGGCCACCTGCCGTGACCTCTTCGACGCGGGCTTCGATCGGCTGGGTATGGTCACCGCCGTCGACCGCGGCGAGGTCTTCGTTCTCGTCTACCGACTGCACTCCCGCTCGCTGTCAGCGGCCATCTTCGTGAAGACCCAGGTGCCCCGACACGATCCATGGGTGGACACCGTTGTGGACGTGTGGCCTGCGGCCCTGTGGCAGGAGCGAGAGGTCTTTGACCTGTTCGGGGTGGAGTTCCAAGGTCACCCGGACCTGCGGCGCATCCTCCTTCCCGAGGATTTCGTCGGTCATCCCCTTCGCAAGGATTACGACGACCCGCGCATGATTCGTCGACCCGACTACATCTGAGAGAGGGGGTGAACGTAGCACGATGCCCATGACCATCGAATCCAGTCGCCCTGCGTCCACCCCCGACGGCACGCCTGTTGAGGAGCTGGTGGTCAACATCGGTCCCTCGCACCCGTCGACTCACGGTGTCGGCCGCGTGATCGTGCACCTCGACGGGGATATCGTCGTTCGGGCGGAGCCGGTCATCGGCTACCTGCATCGGGGCATCGAGAAGATGGCCGAGAGCCGCACGTACCTACAGGTGGTGCCGCTGACGGATCGGCTGGACTACGTCGGCTCGATGTATGCGAACTGGTCGTACTGCCGCGCTGTCGAGCGCCTTGCGGGGATCCGCGTGCCGGAGCGCGCCGAGTACCTGCGAGTCATCGTGTGCGAGCTTCAGCGCATCGCGAGCCACATGATGGGCATCGGTGCTTCGGCGGCCGATACCGGGGCGTCCACCTTCTTCATCTACGCGTTCGATCACAGGGAGCGCATCGTCGAGCTATTCGAGGAGCTGTGCGGCGCTCGGCTGACCTACAACTATGTTCGGCCCGGGGGCGTCTCCTACGACGCCCCCGAGGGCTGGTTCGACCGCGTCACCGCGTTCACCCAGGCGTTCCGCTACGGTTTCGACGAGTTGGACCAGCTCTACTTCGGCAACGCGATCGCCCGTGGGCGGCTGAAAGGGGTCGGGGTGCTGACCCCGGAGGATGCCGTCGCATGGGGCGCTTCCGGGCCCACTGCGCGTGCCAGCGGCGTCAACTGGGACCTGCGCAAGCACGATCCCTACTCCGTCTACCCTCGCATGGACTTCGATGTCGTCGTCGGCGAGCGAGGCGACGCGTATGACCGGGGCCGTTGCCGCCTGTTCGAGTGTCTGGAGAGTTGCCGCATCATCGATCAGGCGGTCGCCCAGATCTCGGGCGGTCCGGTTCGCACTGAAGGACTTCGCCGGCTGATCGCGCCCAAGCCGGGCGAGGCCTACGATCACATCGAGTCGGCACGGGGTTCACTCGGCATCTATCTCGTGAGTGACGGGACACCGAAGCCGTACCGCATGCACGTCCGCAGTCCGGCGTTCTGCAACCTCGCACTGCTGCCCATGCTCGCCGAAGGGCACACGCTGTCCGATCTCATCGTCGTGCTCGGATCCTTGGACCCCGTGTTCGGGGAGGTGGATCGGTGAGCACCGCAGCTTCGTCGTTCGGCTGGGGAGCCCTGTACGGCCTGGCGGCCTCAGTTGTCATTGCGCTGGGTGCTCTGGTCGGGGTGTGGGGCGAGCGCAAGATCGCGGCGAAGATCCAGATGCGCCTCGGTCCTCAAGAGGCCGGGCCGTTCGGTCTGCTGCAGACGCTGGCCGACACGGTGAAGCTCGTGCTCAAGGAGGATGTGACACCGAACTCGGCCGACGTGCCGGTCTTTCGCACCATGCCGTTTCTGGTGTTCGTTCCCTGCGCTGCGGCGCTTGCGGTCGTGCCGTATGCGGCAGGTTGGTCACCCTTCGGTATCGAGGCGGGAGCCGTCTTCTTCCTCGCCGTCCCCGGCATCAGCGTTTTGGGGATCCTCTTGGCCGGCTGGTCCAGCCGCAACACTCTGGCGTCCATCGGAGGCGTGCGTGCTGCGGCCCAGATGGTCTCCTACGAGCTGCCCCGCACGCTGTCGGTGCTGGCCCTGTGTTTGTTGGCGGGTTCGCTCGACACCGGCGTCATGCGAGCCGAGTGGCGTTGGTGGTGGATCCCGCTCGTCGCCGTGGGTTTCCTCGTCTACTTCATAGCGTCGCTCGCCGAGCTCAACCGGGGGCCTTTCGACCTGCCGGAGGCCGAGTCTGAGCTGGTGGCGGGCTACTTCGCCGACTACTCGGGCATCCGATGGGCGATCTTCATGATGGCCGAGTACGGCGGAGTCGTCGCCGCATCACTTTTCGGCGCCGCCGTGTTCTTCGGTGGAGGGCTGGGGGTTCCCGGCCCGGTCGGTGGCGTGATCTTCGTCGTGCTCGCAGTGCTCATCGCCGTGGCCATGATCTGGGCCAAGTGGACGTTTCCGCGCATGCGGCCCGACCAGCTGATGGGCTTCGCCTGGAAGGTACTCACGCCCCTGGCGCTCGTGCAGCTTCTTCTCGTGGGGGTGGTACTCCCATGGCTCTAGAGACGAAACGGCCGCACGGCTCCGTGCCGGATCGCACACCCACGAGCGTGCGCATCGCCGTGAACGTGACCGATGAGTACGCCCCGGGGATCAGGGGTTTCTTCGAGAAGTGGGCGAGCGCCTTCACCGGTCTGGGCATCACCGCGCGGCGAACCCTGGTCAAGCCGGGCACGTTGCGCTATCCGGCAGAGAAGGTGACGATCTCGCCGCGGTGGCGCGGTGCACTGAAACTCACCGGAATCCTCGGCCGCGACAGCGTCGCACTCATCGAGGGCCCGGCGGGATCCTACAACGACGTCGTTGACTCGCTGTACCGGGCCGATCGCCTGCCTCCGTGCGTGGGCAACTGTCCGGCCAATGTTGACGCCAGAGGCCAGGCCTTTCTCTTGGCCGATGACCTCGTGGCCGAAGCCTATGAGCTGGTGCGTTCGCGCAATGTGATGCCCGGGGTTCTGGGGCGTATCTGCCATCACCCCTGCGAGTCGGCATGCAAGCGCAACTACTACGACGACCCGGTTGCCATCCGGCCCCTTCACCGGGTCGCCTACGAGCGTTACGCCGATCACCGCGAGGAACGGGTCAAGCCACTTCCGATCACGCGAGACGAACGTGTGGCGATCGTCGGTTCAGGCCCGAGTGGGCTGGCTGCGGCCCTTGACCTCATGCAGGCTGGCTTCGAGGTCCACGTCTACGAGAAGGAGCACTCCCCGGGTGGTGCACTCCTGTCCGGCGTGCCGGCGTACCGCCTGCCTCGTGACGTTCTGGCGCAGGAGATCGCCGATCTTCAATCCATGGGAATGCGGCTTGTGACCGGTGTGCAGATCGGCGTGGACGTGCCCATCGACCACCTGGTGGGCGAATACGAGGCGGTGCTGATCGCCGCGGGGCTTCAGGTGAGTCGGCTTCTGCCCATACCGGGGGCCGACGCGGAGGGTGTCTGGGGCGCGCTCGACTTTCTCAAGGCGGGCAACGGGAAGGGCGACTGCGGCGCCAAGGGCAAGCGAGTGCTTGTCATCGGCGGAGGCAATGTCGCGGTCGATTGCGCCCGTGTCGCGCTGCGATGTGGTGCTGCCGAGGTGACCCTCTCGTCGCTCGAGTCGATGGACGAGCTTCCTGCCCATCCCTGGGAGATCGAAGAAGCGCTCGATGAAGGCGTTGTGGCGATGTGCTCTTACGGGCCCAACAAGGTGCTCGTTGCCGACGGACAGACCACCGGCATGCGTCTGCAGAGCTGCCTGTCGGTGTTCGACGCCCAGGGACGCTTCGCGCCGGTGTTTGCCGAGGAGTTCACCGACCTTTCGGCCGACGTCGTGGTCTTTGCCGTGGGCCAGGCCCCCGATCTATCGGGCTTGGTGGCCGGGAGCGATCTGGTGCTCACCGAGCGCGGGCTGCTGCCGGTTGACGGCACCCTGATGACGACGCAGGTCCGCGGCATCTTCGCCTGCGGTGAAGTCGTGACCGGGCCGGGTTCGGCCATCGCATCCATAGCGAGCGGGCATGAGGCGGCCACATCGATTCTTCGCCACCTCGACGGGGTAGACCTCGGTGCGGACCGCGTGTATCGGCCGGTGCCCGTCTACCCGCGTTATCAGTCGGCCACGCTGGACGGTGTCGAGGTGGCCAGGAGGCGCACCGAAATGCCGATGGCCAAGGGCACCGATCGTGCCCGGGACTTCCGTCAAGTAGAACTCGGCTTCACCCATCTCGAGGGGCTCGCTGAGGCGGCGCGGTGCTTGAGATGTGCCTCTGAGGTCTGTGTCGGATGCACGTTCTGCGCCCGGACGTGCCCGGACTACGCGATAGCGGTCGAACGCATCGACGACCCCGGAGAGCGTTCCGTGACGCGCTTCGACCTGGACCTGTCGAAGTGCTGCTTCTGCGGCTTGTGTGCCGAGCAGTGCCCGACCGATGCGCTGCACCACACCGGTCAGTACGAGCTCAGCTTCTACCAGCGCGAGTACACGGTGTTCGACAAGGAAGAGATGGTGCGCTCCGGTGACGGGTATCGTGCCACTGGTCGGGACGCCCCTAGAGCGGGTGAGGCCTGATGGGAGCCACGGTGCTCTTCTGGCTTCTCGCCCTTCTGGCGGTTGGCGGCGCGCTCAGCGTTCTGCTGACGCGTGATGTGATGCGTCTCGGGCTTGGGCTCGGAGCGTTTCTGCTGGCTTTGGCCGGATACTTCGCGGCCTTCGGCTTCGGCTTCCTCGCGCTGGCGCAGATCTTCCTCTACGTCGGCGGCGTTCTCGTCCTCATCGTGTTCGCCATCATGCTCATCCACCGGGACCAGCCCGGTTCGCCCAGTCTCCAGTCGCGACACGACCCGATCGCCGCCGTGGCCGCCATCGGGATCTCGGTGCTGCTCGCGGCGGTTCTCCGTCCACTCGTCATCGACGGGCCCGCGGCCGCACCGAGCGGTGTGGATGCCCTCGGTGCGGAGCTGCTGGGTCGGATGCTTCCGCAGTTCGAAGTCGCGGGGCTCCTCCTGCTGGCCGCCTTGGTCGCGGTTGTCACCCTCACCGGCGGTGATGACGAATGAGCTCGGTGATACTCGCCTGCGCGCTCTTCGGCATCGGTCTGTACGGCACGCTCGTGCGACGAGACCTCATTGCGGTGCTCGCATGCGTCGAGGTGATGATGGGCGCTGCGCTACTGCTCCTGCTGGCGCTGGGCTCGAACCTGGGCGGGGGCGCCGCCATCGAAGCGATCGGAGTGCTGGTCCTTGTTCTGGCTGCTGCTGAGGCGGCCGTCGGGCTTGCATTGGTCGTGGTTGCGGCGCGCGTACTAGGAACCACCAGGCTCGACGAGATCGACGAGGTGCGCGGATGATGAGCGCACTGGTGTCGAACGCCTGGATCGTGGTCGTCGGGCCGATTCTGATCGCCCTGCTGGGGGCGCTGGTCGTGCGCGGCCAGGGGCTTGTAGCGCCGGCGCTGGCGGCCACGGGCCCGCTTGCCACCGTCGCGGTCGCGCTCGCAGCACTCGTATCTCTGCCGGCCGGCGGGCACGCGGAGGCGGGTACCCGATTGGCCGAGGGGTCGGTGACGTGGTTCGCCACGAGTACCGCGTCTCTTCAGCTGGCCTGGGCGGTAGATGCGCTCACGGGGTGGATGCTGCTGGTGGTTGGCGTGGTTGCCACGTGCGTCGTGGTCTTCTCCATCGGATACCTCAGCGGCGATTCAGGGTGGGGGAGGTACTTCGCGCTCATCTCCCTGTTCACCGGTGCGATGAACCTTCTTGTCATTGCAGACTCCTTCACCGCGCTGTTCGTGGGCTGGGAGCTTGTCGGCGCCTGTTCGTACCTCCTCATCGGATTCTGGTATCAGAAGCCCGCGGCGGCTGCCGCTGCGACCAAGGCCTTTCTCACGACGCGCGTGGGTGATGTGGGCTTGCTCGTGGCCATAGCGGTGCTCTGGGTGGCCACCGGCACCGACTCCTACTCGGGCGTCATGTCGCAGTTGGGCGCTCTGCCGGCCGCCACCATCAACCTGGCTGCGGTCGGTCTTGCCATCGGCGCGATGGGAAAGTCCGCGCAGTTCCCGTTGCACGCATGGTTGCCGGACGCCATGGAGGGGCCGACGCCGATCTCGGCCTTGATCCACGCTGCAACGATGGTTGCTGCCGGTGTCTTCCTGGTGGTCAGGGTGTGGCCGCTCTTCGAGGCTTCGGCTCAGGCTACGTCCCTTCTGCTTGCGGTGGGATTGGTCTCGGCTCTGGGTGCGGCACTGGTGGCGACCGTCCAGCGAGACATCAAGAAGGTCCTGGCCTACTCGACCGTCTCGCAGCTGGGATTCATGTTCGCGGCGCTCGGCGTCGGAGCACCTGAAGCAGCATTCTTCCACCTGATGACGCACGCGGCGTTCAAGGGGCTGCTGTTCCTTGTCTCGGGCAGCGTCATCCACGGCGCAGGCACGCAGGACCTGCACGAGATGGGCGGGCTGCGTCGTGCCATGCCGATCACCTTCGCCGCATGGAGCATCGGGGTTCTGGCGCTGGCGGGCGTGGTCCCGTTGTCCGGGTTCTTCAGCAAGGACGCCATTCTCGAAGCCGTGTGGCACGCGAGTCCGCTCGCGGGTGGTGTGCTGTTCGCAGCGAGCCTGCTGACCGCGTTTTACGCCGCGCGAGCTACGCGGTTGGCCTTCTTCGGGTCTGCGGTGCCCGGGGCGCACGCACACGAATCCCCTCCGATCATGCTGGTGCCGCTCGTCGCGCTGGTGCTGCCTGCGGCGGTTGCGGGCAGCGGGATGGGCATCGTCTCGTCCTCGCTGGGCGCCCAGCATGCGCCGCTGGCCATCGGTGTGTCTGCGGCAGCACTTCTGCTCGCGGCCATCGGGGGGATCGCGGGGTGGATGTCGTCTGCAGGACCTGCCCGCGATGGGGTCACGCGTGCACGCTGGGGAGGTGCTGGCGACACGATCGCGTCGGCCTACTACTGGGACGCGCTGGTGGATCGCGCCATCGTGCGCCCCACGGTCGGTCTCTCGCGCGGGCTGTGGGCGTGGGGTGATCGGCTGATCGCTGACGGCTGGGTCGAGGGACTCGCGCGTGCGGTTACCTCGATCTCATCCGGCGTGCGCCGACTGCAGTCCGGCGACGCTCAGGCGTATGCGTCGGTGATAGCCGCTTCGGTGGCGATCATTCTTGCAGCTACGATCTGGCTGGGGAGGTAGCGGCGCGATGGTCGTACTGGATCTGATCGTTCTCGTGCCGCTGGTGCTGGCTGTGGTGTCTGCCGTGGCCGGGCGCAGATGTCCGGGATGTCCGCGTTGGCTCGCGTTGGGCGGGGCTGCCCTTCAGGCCGCGATGATCGCCGTGGTTGCTCCATCCGTGGTCGCGGGTGAGGTGCTCACCGGGCTTCCAGCGGGAGCGGGTCAGATCGTGTGGTCTCTGCGCCTCGACGGGCTCGCTCTGCCGTTCGTGGCGCTGACGGCATTGATCGGCCTTGCGGCTGCTTCGGCGTCATGGGGCGAGAGCAGGCGTCCAGGCGGCCATTTCGCGTTGCTACTTCTGCTTCAAGCCGCCCTCGGCGCGGTGTTCATGGCCGACAGCCTTCTGTTGTTCTACATCGCCTGGGAGTCGGTTCTCGTGCCGATGTTCCTGCTCATCGGGGGCTGGGGTTCTGCGGATGCGCGCCGTGCTTCGATGAAGTTTCTCGTCTACACGTTTGCCGGAGGCGCGGTGCTGCTGGCTGCGATTCTGATGGCGCTTGTCCGGGTCGGAAGCACCTCCATCCACACCATCTCCGAGGCTGGCGGCGTTCCGGGGATGCCCGCATGGTTCTTCTGGGTCATCGCCTTCGGGCTTCTCGTCAAGGTGCCCGTGGTCCCGTTGCACACGTGGCTGCCCGATGCGCACACCGAGGCGCCCACCGCGGGGTCGATCATCCTTGCGGGCGTCCTGCTCAAGATGGGCGGATACGGCCTGATGCGTGTTGCCGTGCCGTTCGCACCGCAGGGCTTCGCTTCGGCAGCGGATGTCTTGGCGGCCTTGGGGCTCGTGGGTATCGTCTGGGGAGCCGCCACGGCGCTCGTACAGACCGACCTGAAGCGCCTGATCGCCTACTCTTCGGTTGCCCACATGGGCTTTGCTACCCTGGCCATCGCCGTGGCGACCCCGGCTTCGTGGGCCGCGGCCGTTGTTGTGATGGTCAGCCACGGATTCGTGGCGGGCATGCTGTTCCTGCTTGTGGGCGTGTTGTACGAGCGCGTTCACACTCGGGAGCTGTCTGCCTTCGGAGGGCTGGGCTCGATCATGCCTCGCTGGGGGACGGCGTTCGTCTTCGCAGCGCTTGCCTCTGCCGGGTTGCCCGGGCTCTCTGGCTTCCCGGGCGAGTTCATGACGTTTCTGGAGGCGTTCCGCAGCTACGGTGCGTGGATGTTACTCGCGGGTGGGGGAGTCATCCTCGCTGCTGCGTACAATCTGCGTGCTGTCAGGTCGGCGGTACAAGGACCACCGGGAGAGTTCACCGCTCTGCGGGATCTCGGTACGCGCGAGACCCTGACGGTGGCTGCCCTCGCCGTAGCCATCGTGCTGATCGGCCTGGCCCCCCACCTCATCACCGGTGTCGTGGATGCCGTCTTGAGCGGGTCTTCGTGGCTCACAAGCGGGGGAGTGTGACATGGAGGCCACTGCGTTGTTCTGGCTCATGGTCGCGCCCGCTCTGACGGGTTGCGTGCTGGCTCTGATGGCGGATGCCTTCGGCTCCCGAGAATCACACGCTTCGAGCGCCATAGCAGCAGCACTGCTTGGCGCCGCGGGGCTCGCCGGAGTGGTCGGTGGTGCGACGACGGCACCCACCCCAGTCTACGAGACGTTCTCGGTGGGTGGCGCGCAGTCGACGGTCTCGGGGCTGATCCTTGCGCTGACCGGCGCAGCGGTCGCCTCACTTCTCGGTTCCAAGGTGGCGTGGCGAGGGAGAGTCACCGTGCTCGCGGCTCTGGCTGCCACCGCCGGCGTCCTTGCCGCGTCGTCCACAGACCTCGTCCTGACGTTTCTTGCCCTCGAGACGGTTTCCGTATGCGCCTACGCTCTTGTCGGGGCATCGCGCAGTAGGGCTTCGTCCGAGTCAGCCCTGAAGTACTTCGTCCAAGGGGCCGTTGCGACGGCTGTTCTCGTCATGGGTATCGGTGTGCTGAGCGCCGTGACACGCGGTGATGCCGCGTACTCCTCGTTGAGCAAGACGGTTCTGATCGCCGGGGTCACGATTCCGATTGTCGCCGGCTTCGCTCTGGTCTTTGTCGGTCTCGCCTTCAAGGTCGGTCTTGCTCCGTTTCACACGTGGGCCCCTGACGCCTATCAGTGCGCCCCGGCCCCGGCGGCAGGTGTCCTCGCGGGACCTGCGAAACTCGCGGCCGGAAGCGCGTTGGCCATCTTCTTCTTCAGCGCGGTCCCCGCTTCTGAGGCTGTATTCGAGTCTGGTTCGGCGATGGGCGATCTGCTGCCGATACTGGGTGTGATCGCAGCCCTATCGATGGTGTGGGGATCGCTCGGGGCCCTGGGTCAGGGATCGTACACGCGGATGCTCGGGTACGCCGCGATCGCCCAGGCCGGTTACGCGTTGGTTGCCGTGGTTTCGCTCAATCCGGGCGCGGCCATCATGCAGCTGAGCCTGTACGCCCTGGGGTCGGTCGCAGCGTTCGTCGGGGCGTTCGCCGTGACGTCGGTGCGTCCGGAGTGGGATGGCTCGATCGCCGGTCTCAAAGGGGTCGCCCGAGCCCATCCGCTGCTTGGGGCCAGCATCGCGCTTGCCATGGTCTCTCTTGTCGGCATCCCGCCCCTGGCGGGGTTCTGGGGCAAGTTCCAGGTGTTTGGCGCCGCCGTGTCGGCTTCTTCGGCCCTTGGCGCACGCGGGCTGGACGTAGCCTCCTGGTGCTACGCGGGCCTCGTTGTCGTGGGTATTGCCTCGTCGGTCGTCTCCGTCGCCTATTACGGGGCCGTCGTCAGAGCCCTGTACTCGGGTGAGGGGGAGTCGTCCGATGCGGCTGATTCCGGCGGCCTCACGGTGCCGATCGTGGTGACCTGCGTGCTGGCTGGGGCGTTGCTCGTGATCGGCTGGGTGCCCTTCCTCCTTGGACTGGAAGCGCCCCTGCGACTCTTCGCCCTTTAGGCGGCTTCCTGAATGCACGTAAAGGGACTCTTGAGGAGTCTTGTTCTGGGGTGATAGAATCGTCAACAAGTTGCATGCGAATGCAACCCCTTACCCCTGAGCCTCAAGGTGCCGGCCTTGGGGCTCCCCCTTTTTTGGGGTAGGTGACGACCACCCGGCGTGCGCGGCGTCACAGAAACACACGACCTCCATGATCCTGGATGTTAAGGCCTCGCTTCACGCGGCCGATACAGTGCACATGATTATCTCAGATGAACAAGCCAAGCTTGCCGCCCAGTTTTGTGCCGGTGGTCCTTGCGTCGCCACCAGCAGCCACATCCCCGTGTCTGCGGAGTTCATCGCCCAGGTGCACGACGTGGTCGATCGTCAGCCCGAGATCAGGGCGGACCGTGTAGCCGAGGCGAGGCAGCGTCTTCTGAGCGGTGGGACTCTCGACTGCGGAGAAGTCGCCCGCAAGATGATCTCCCGCATCGTCTCCGACAGCTTGCGGTAGCGGCGGGCGGGGTGGCGCTGCGGCGGCGGGCGGTCACGCCCAGCGCTGGCGCTTTGGGGGCGTTTGCGCGGATAATCAGATTCGGTGGTACCGCACCGTTCTGACGCCGCGAAAGGACCCCCCGTGAGCTCGAAGCCCCTTCGTACCATCCTCACGATCGTCATGGATCTGCTGATCGTCGTGGCGATCGCTCTCACCGCACGCATGGTCATCTCGTTCTTCGGCACGCTTGCCGCGACTCAATGGGGTGAGCTCATCCTGACGATCACCGACAGGTTCGTGCTCCCGTTGGGCATAGAGCCTATCAAGACCCCTTACGGCGGCGTCTTCGATATCACTGCGGCCATCACCATCGGCGTCCTGCTGCTGGTGGAGTGGCTTCTCAGCGTGGCTCGCTCGCGAGGATGAGATCAGCTCGTCGCCTGGTGAACCTGACCTAGGAGCAATCGAATGACGTACTCACGCGAGCGGCTCGGCGAGATTCTCGTGACGGCTGGGTTGCTCTCCACCGAACAGCTCGGCTCCGCTCTCCTTGCGCAGGAGGAGTACAGCGGCAAGATCGGCGAGCTGCTGGTGCACGAGGGCATCTTGTCGGAAGAGCAGATCGCTCAGGCGCTGGCCGATCAGAAGGGGCTGGCTCACGTCAATCTCGCAACGGTCTCCATCGATCGGCAGGCCGCTCTCGCCCTGCCGTTGCGGGTGTGTCGTCGTCACGCGATGATCCCCATCGCGCTGGAGGGCGAGACGCTGACCGTCGCGATGGCCGACCCTCTCGATATAGAGGCCGTCGACGACGCGCAGCTCATGACCGGATATCACGTGCTGGCGGTGGTCGCCGCGGCCACCCAGATTCGTCTGGCTATCGAGAAGTACGTGGCCGGGGCGGACGTCTTGCAGGAGCTTGAACTCGTTGAGCGGGGCAATGACTCGGTCGACGTGGTGGCCAGCGGTGATGACGACTCAGGAGTAGCGGTCGTCCGTGTGGTCAACCAGATCATCCGGGAGGCGGTGCTCGAGCGCGCGAGCGACATCCATTTCGAGCCTGACGAGCAAGGAATCCGCGTCCGCTACCGCGTAGACGGCGTGCTCAGAGAGGCGGCGGGACTGCCGAAGAGCTCTCAGGCCGAGCTTCTGTCGCGGGTGAAGGTCATGGCCGACCTCGACATCACGGAGCGGCGTCGACCTCAGGACGGCAGGTTGAGCGTGCGCGTCGCAGAGCGCTCCCTCGATGTGCGTGTTGCAACGTTGCCTACTCCGCGAGGTGAAGCGATCACGCTGCGCATCCTCGACGGTGAAGTCGCGTTTCATCCGATCGAGGACATCGGGATGAACTCCGAGGACCTCAAGCTGGTGCGCTCAATGCTCAGCAAGCCGTACGGGGCGCTCTTCGTTGCCGGGCCCACAGGTTCCGGCAAGTCCACGACCCTCTACGCGCTTCTGAGCTCCATCAGCACATCAGCGCGCAAGATCATCACGGTAGAGGACCCCATTGAGTACACGATGGACGGCATCACTCAGATAGCCGTCAATCAGAAGGTCAACCTCACCTTTGCCGCTGGACTCAGGACGATTCTGCGGGCTGACCCGGACATCGTGATGGTGGGAGAGGTGCGCGATCCGGAAACGGCTGAGATCGCCGTGAGGGCCGCGCTGACCGGCCATTTGGTTCTCACATCCATCCACACGAACGACGCGCCTTCTGCGCTCACCAGGCTCACCGACATGGGAGTGCCGCCCTACATCACGGCATCGGGCCTGCTGGGCGCGGTTTCTCAACGGCTCGTGCGCCAGCTGTGTCCTCACTGTAAGCGAGAGGCGCACAAGGAGAACGAGCTCCTCAGGGCGATCGGCTTTCCCGAGGCCGAACTAGAGAGCCTGGTTCTCTACGAGGCGGTTGGGTGTGAACGGTGCGGCATGACCGGATACCGCGGCCGGTTGGGCGTGTTCGAAGTGATGGAGTTCACGCCGGACATGCACGCCATGTTCCTGCGCCACGCAGCGTCTGCGGAGCTTCGAGAGGCCGCCATCGCCCGCGGCATGCGCACTCTGAGGCAGGACGCGCTGCGCAAAGTCGCTTTGGGCCTGACCACGCTCGATGAGGTCGAGAGGGTGGTGGTCTGATCATGGGACGACAGCCCCGAGCTATCGTCTTGGTTCTGGACAGCGTCGGTGTCGGGGAGCTGCCCGATGCCGCAGAGTACGGTGATGCCGGCGCCAACACCATCGGAAACACCTCCCGTGCCGCCGGTGGCCTTTCGATGCCGAACCTGGGCGCGATGGGCCTGGGCAACATCACCGATATCGAGGGTGTCGCGCGCGTGGCGAAACCGCGCGCTTCGTGGGGTCGCAATGCTGAGGCTTCTGCGGGCAAGGACACCACGACCGGGCACTGGGAGATGATGGGAATGCAGCTCAAGCGGGCGTTCCCCACCTACGAGGATGGCTTCCCCCACGACGTGATGGAGGCCTGGACGCGGGAGACGGGGCTCGGTTGGCTCGGGAACCACCCCGCAAGTGGCACGGTCATCATCCAGGAGCTGGGCGCTGAGCATCTGTCCTCGGGAAACCCCATCATCTATACGAGCGCTGACAGCGTCTTCCAGATCGCAGCCCACGAGGATGTGATTCCGATCGAGCGCCTGTACGAGCTGTGCTCGATCGCCCGCAACCGCGTCTGCGTGGGCGAGCATGCGGTGGGGCGCATCATCGCGCGGCCCTTCATCGGCCCTGATGCGGCCGGCGTATTCCAGCGCACCCATCGTCGGCGCGACTTCGCACTTGAGCCACCTGAGCCCACCGTTCTTGATCGGCTCTCCGAGGCCGGCATCCTGAGCTACGGCATCGGCAAGATCGGCGAGATCTTCGCATGGCGCGGCATCTGCGAGTCACCCCACTCCGAGAACAACATGCACGGGTTCGACAATCTGCTCGCCCGCGTCAACGACGATACGGACAACGGATTCGTCTTCGCGAACCTCGTGGATTTCGACATGATCTGGGGGCATCGCAACGACGCCGAGGGGTACGCACGCGGACTCGAGGCGGTCGATGCCCGCATTCCCGAACTCGTGGAAGCCATGCGCCCCGGAGACCTGTTCATCCTCACCGCGGATCACGGGTGCGATCCGACGAGCGACTCCACGGATCATTCGCGCGAGTACACGCCGTTGATCGCATGCGTGAAGGGCGTCGAAGGCGGGGTCGATCTGGGCACTCGTTCGACCTTCGCCGACATCGGTGAGACCGTCTTGGACTTCTACGGGCTCGCGGGGTCGTGTGGCAGGGGAGCGAGTTTTCTTGCCGAGGTGCGCGGGCAGTGAGCGCTCCGACCTTCGAAGAGCTCATCGAGGTCAAGCGTGACGGAGGCGCACACGCGCGGCGCGACATCGATCGGGTCGTCGCCGGCTTCTCGACGGGCGAGATGCCTGACTACCAGATGGCCGCATGGATGATGGCCGCCTACCTCAAGGGCTTGAACGCCGATGAGACCGTCTGGCTCACGGATGCCATGGTGCGGTCAGGCAGAGTCGTCGACCTGTCGTCGATTCCTGGCGTCAAGGTGGACAAGCACTCCACGGGCGGGGTGGCCGACACTGCCACGCTGGTGATCGCGCCCATCGTGGCGGCGTGCGGGGTTCCTGTGGCCAAGATGAGCGGGCGAGGGCTCGGGCACACCGGCGGGACCCTCGACAAGCTGGAGTCGATCCCGGGCTTTCGAGTGGAGCTGTCCGCGGAGGACTTCGTCGAGCAGGTTCGACGCATCGGCATCGCGGTCATCGCGCAGACTCCGGACATCGATCCTGCGGACAAGAAGATGTATGCGCTGCGTGACGTGACGGCGACGGTGCCGAGCATTCCCTTGATTGTCGGATCCATCATCTCGAAGAAGATCGCCGGGGGAGCCGATGCCATCCTGCTCGATGTGAAGGTCGGTTCCGGCGCGTTCATGCGCACCCTCGACGACGCCCGTGAGCTCGCATCTGAGCTCGTGCGCGTGGGCCGGGAACTGGGACGCGAGGTCGTGTGTGAGCTCACCGACATGAATGAGCCTCTTGGCATGAGTGTGGGCAATGCGCTCGAGGTCGCCGAAGCGATCCGGGTGTTGCAGGGATCGTCGACGTCGGCTGCGCTTCGCGAGGTGTCCTGTGCTTCGGCGGCACGACTACTCGTCATGGGTGGCGCTGCTGCGGATCGAGATGCTGCCCGGGTGCGGGTCGCCGAAGCGATCACTTCCGGGGCTGCCTTGGCCAAGATGCGGGAGTGGGTCGTAGCGCAGGGCGGCGATCCGGCCGTGGTTGATGACCCTGCGTCGCTGCCCGGAACAGCGCTCGAGCGTGTCGTACGATCGGATCGCTCCGGCTATGTCGCAGGATTCGATGCGTCAGGGGTGGGTAGGGCGGCGATGCTGACCGGCGCGGGTAGGGAGACCCTCGAAGACCTCATCGATCCGGGCGCCGGACTCGTCTTGAAAGTCCGGACGGGGGACGCGGTGGCAGTGGGCGACCCCTTGGCGACGCTCTACGCTGCGTCCACGGAGCGACTCGATGCCGCGCAGGAGCGCTTCATGTCGTCTGTGGCGGTGGCCGCAGAGCCGCCGCTGCCACCGACGCTCTTCCACGAGCTATAGAGGAGAGGTCGCCCACCGTGCGCATCGTCGTAGGACATGCGAATCCTGACTTCGATGCGTACGCGTCCACCGTTGCAGCTGCCCGGCTCTTCGACGGCTCACTCGGGGTGTACCTCGGTTCTCAGAACGCGAACGTCCGCGCCTTTCACAACCTGCACGAGGAGTTCCTGCCCTTCACCGATCTCAAGGGTCTCGAGCTTGCCAAGATCGACTCAGTCGTGATGGTTGACACCCGGGATCCGCGCCGAATCGGAGAGTTGTCCGAAGTCGTGACGCGCGCGGACGTGGAGGTCGTGATCTACGATCACCATCGGCCTCAGGAAGGAGATCTGGTCGGGGCGGACGACCGGAGCATCGACACCGGGTCCACTACGAGCATTCTCGTCCACGAACTCAGGCGGCGTGGCCTTGATCCTCCTCCGTTGGAAGCGTCGCTGTATCTGCTCGGTATCCATGAGGACACCGGGTCGCTGACCTACCCGGGAACCACCGCTTTCGATGCGGATGCAGCAGCCTGGTTGCTGGCGCGCGGGGCCGACATCGAGGTACTCAACCAGTTTCTTTCACGGGCCCTCGATCCCGCCCAAAGAGACCTCCTCGAGCAGTTCGAGGAGTCTCTCGAAGTCTGGCCAATCAACGGGCAACGCATCGCTGTCGGCGTCGCTTCCGCCGACGAGTATGTCGACTCGGCCAGCGTTTTGACCCACTACGTCGTTGAGGATCTGGGGTATCGAGCCGCCATCGGGATCGTCAGCATGCCCGAACGGCTCCAGGTCGTAGCGCGCTCGCGGCTGGCCGAGGTCGATATGGGCGCGGTGATGGCACACCTCGGGGGAGGTGGTCACGCACAAGCGGCGTCAGCCGGCTTCCGTGAGCTCAGCATCCCTGAAGCTCTCGCCCGAGTCCGTGGTGCCCTTGAGGCCGAGGTGCGCCCACCGGTCACGGCGAGCGATGTGATGAGTTCTCCGGTTCGCTCGATCGGGCCCGAGGTGTCGATGCGGGCGGCGGGTGACGTCATGGCCCGTTGGGGGCACGGCGGGTTGCCCGTGGTCGATGGCCAGATACTCATGGGTCTTGTGACGCGCAAGGACGTCGACAAGGCTCTCCGTCACGAGCTCGATCACGCACCGGTGAAGGGCTTCATGGGGCGCAGCGTCGTCACAGTCGGACCTGAAGCCGACCTGCCTGAACTCGAGCGGTTGTTGGCGAGCAGGGGCATCGGGCGCGTCCCGGTCGTCGAGGACGGGGTGATGGTCGGCATCGTGACGCGCAAGGACGTCTTACGTGCACAGCACGGCTCCTCGTATCTGGAGGGTGGTCCCTTTGCCGGAAGCCCGGGTGCCGCACGCCGGTTCAAGGCGGGCGTCGAGGCCCTGCTTCCCCCGAAGGCGCGGGGTGTGCTCGAGGTGCTCGGCCAGGTCGCAGCCGACCAAAGGGTTCGGGCTCACGTCGTCGGCGGATTCGTGCGCGACATGCTCATCGGACGTGAGAATCTCGACATCGATATCGTGGTGGAAGGCGATGGCGTGGCGTTCGGTGACGCCGCAGCCAAGGCCTTGGGGATACAGGCGCGCAGCCATTTGCGATTTGGTACGGCCGTGCTGGTGGTCAGCAAGGAACTTCACGTCGACATCGCGAGCAGTCGCTCTGAGTACTACAGCCGACCCGGCGCTCTCCCCACCGTGGAGAGGTCGACGCTGCGCCAGGACCTGTTCCGGCGTGACTTCGCCATCAACGCGATGGCTGCATGCCTCGATCCGGGCTGCTTCGGCCAGGTTGCTGACCCGTTCGGCGGCCTGGGCGACTTGGACGCCGGCGTGGTACGTGTGCTGCACGGACTGTCCTTCGTCGAAGACCCGACCAGGGTGCTTCGAGCCGCACGCTTCGAGGTACGGTATGGGTTCGACATGGATGCAGACACCGAGCAGCATGCGGTGCGTGCCGTTGAGCTGGATCTGCTCTCTGAGGTGTCGGGCGCCCGTGTCCGTGAAGAGCTGCTCGACGTTCTATCCGAGGCCGACCCGGTCTCGGTCCTGCGCAGACTTGACGAGCTGGGGGCGCTTGCGGAGATTCTGCCCGTCGGCGGGTCGGGGTCAGCGGCGCTCTACTCGGTGACCGAGGCGCTTGTGGCGGCAGACGGTCTCTTCGAGGGGGCGACGCGGCTCGATCGGACCGGACTGCTTCTGGCTGGGCTTGCCGGAGCGGGTCGGCGAGACGGTATAGAGCGTTGGATTCGCCACTACCGCATCGGGCGCGACGGCGCGAGGGCCTCACTCGAGTTGTCGGCTTGCGGGGGGACGGAGAAGGCACTCGCCGACGGACGCGGCATGCGTGATTCGAGGCTGGTGCGGATGCTTCAGGATCTGGCTCCGGAGACCATCGCGATCCTATGGGCGCGCGGCAGTGACGTGAGCCGGTCGCGGATCGAGCGCTACGTGCGTACCCTTGCAGCGATCAGACCGTCGGTGAGCGGTGCGGACCTGATCGCCTTGGGGGCCGAACCATCCGAAGCCTTCTCGGCTATACTGGCGCGTACTCGTGACGACCTCGTCGACGGGCGCGCCGTTGGGCGAGAGGCTGAGCTGGCCAATCTGCGTAGGCGGTCCGTGCGTGCGGGGCTCATTTCTTCTCGGAAGGACCCCGCTTGAACGTCGGTACCCAGACGATCATCCAGCTTGGGCTGTTACTGATATCGATCACCGTGCACGAGTACATGCACGGCTACGCCGCGTTTCGACTGGGGGATCCCACCGCCAAGAACGCGGGCCGGCTGTCCCTCAATCCGATACGGCACATCGATCCCTTCGGCACGGTGCTTCTGCCCTTGCTGTTGTCTCTGGGCGGGGGCCCTATCTTCGGCTACGCCAAGCCCGTGCCGGTGAACCCGCGCTACTTCCGCGATATTCGCCAAGGTGACCTCATCACGGGGGTCGCCGGACCAGCGGCCAACCTGGGCTTGGCCCTTGTCGGCGCCGCCCTCGCGTGGATGGCCCTCTTCGCGGGAGCGATCCTCGGTGAGGGAATCGCCCAATGGCTCTACCTGATCGGCGTACTGCTCACCCAGACGAATCTGTGGCTGATGTTCTTCAACCTGATTCCCATACCGCCGCTGGACGGGTCAAGCGTCGTTCCGCTGTTTCTGAACGACCGGGCCTTGATGAAGTGGTACGAGATGCAGAAGTACTCATTCGGTGTGCTGATGGTGCTGTTGTGGGGAATCCCCGCACTGACGAACTTCAACCCGCTCGGCGTCTACTTCAGCTGGACGGTCGAGCCACTCATGGCCCTGTTGCTGCCGGGGTAGCGGGCTTGGTGTACGCACGGTCGTCGGGGAGCCGGCCGACTGCGTTTGGCGGCGTATCGCGACAACGCCCTATCGCTGCTGCGCTACAATCATCCGCACTCGCCGCGAACGCATAATCGAGGGGATTTCACGCGTGACCAAGAAGCGAACTCTCACCGGTTACCGGCCCACCGGAAAGCTCCACCTGGGCCACTGGTTCGGTAATCTTCAGAACATGCTGCGCATGCAGCACGAATACGATGCGTACTACTTCATCGCCGACTTTCACGCCCTCACGAGCGACTGGGCGGACCCTTCGGGTGTCACGCAGTACACCGAGGAGATGGTTCTCGACTGGTGCGCAGCCGGCCTGGACCCTGAGGTCTGCACGATCTATCGCCAAAGTGACGTACCCGAGGTTGCAGAGCTGATGCTCTACTTCTCGATGGTGTTGCCCATGCCGTGGCTGGAACGTACGCCCAGCTACAAGGAGCAGCGCGCGCAGGTGACCACGAAGGATCTCGGTAACGTCGGGTTCTTCCTGTACCCGGCGCTCCAGGCGGCTGATATCGCTATCGTTCTGGCCGATGCTGTTCCCGTGGGCGAGGATCAGTTGCCGCACCTCGAGTTGACACGTGAGATCGTGCGGCGCTTCAACAACACCTACGGTGAGTTTCTGGTCGAGCCGCAAGCCATCATCGCTACCGCCGGAGCGCGTGTTCCCGGGACCGATGGGCGCAAGATGTCCAAGTCGTACGGCAACTCCATCTTCATCTCGGATTCCGAAGATGAGATGCGGACCAAGGTCATGAGTTTCATGACCGACCCTGCACGCAAGCTCAAGACCGACCCTGGTGACCCGGACATCTGCCCCCTCCACCAGGTGCACAAGCTCATCGCACCTGCCGAAGAGATCGCCGAATGGGACCGATGCTGCCGCGTGGCAGACTGCGGCTGCGTCGCCCACAAGCGCAAGCTGGCCGATGACCTCGTCGCCTACCTCGCGCCGTTTCGCGCGAAGCGTGCCGAGCTTGCGGCGCGCCCCGGTTATGCGGCCGAGGTCCTGTCCGCAGGCGCCGGAAAGGCCAAGCCGGTGACCAGTGGTGTCGTGGCCACGTGCCGTGAGCTCATCGGCCTCGATCCTCGCACGGAGCGCTCTGCCGGTATCGGTCCGGCGACTCATGACACTGCTGTCGAGGAGTCCCGGCCGTCATTCCTCGACGCAGGCGAGTAGGCGGCCACGCGCGTGGGTTACACGGTCAAGACAGATGTCTTCGAGGGTCCGTTCGATCTTCTGCTGCACCTTGTCAGCCGGCAGAAGCTCGATGTCGGTGCCATCAACGTCACGAACGTGGCTGACCAGTACTTGGATCACATCGAACGGATGCACGATCTCGACCTCGATGTGGCCAGTGAGTTCCTGCTCCTGGCCGCGACGCTCCTGGAGATCAAGGCCGCATCCCTGCTTCCCAAGGCCGATGCGTTCATCGGTGACGAACTCGATGATCTCAGCCCCGGCGAGGCGCGTGACATCCTCATCGGCAGACTGCTTGCCTATAAGCAGTTCAAGAACGCCGCGTCCGAGCTATCCCAGCGTATGGAGAACGAGGGCCGGCAACACCCGCGTCAGGCGGGGCTTGAAGTCGACTTTCTCGGGCTCATGCCCGATTACCTCGAGGGCCTGACCCTTCACGCCCTTGCGCTCATCTGCGCGGAGCTCGAGCACCGGCGTGAGGTGATCTTGCTCGAGGCCGAGCATGTCGCGAGCATGCCCATCTCGCTCGAACTGCATGCGGAGAGCGTCAGGCGGCTCATCGCGCGATCCGGGACGGCATCCTTCAGCGAACTGATCGGCGTCGACTCCGACCCTGAGATCGTCGTTGTGACGCTCCTTGCCGTACTCGAGCTCTACAAGCGTGGGGTCGTGGAAGTCACTCAACAGTCGCAGTTCGGCGACATCATCATCACCCAGTTGAGCCCAGAGGAAGCCGCAACACGCGGCTGGCGTGGAGAGGACGACTGATGACGGCGGAATCAAGTATGAGAGGTGCCGTCGAGGCGCTGCTTTTCGTGAGCGATGAGCCGGTGAGCGCTGCTCGCCTGGCTAAGGTTCTTGATGCTTCACCGGGCGATGTCGAGTCGGCGCTTGCGGGGCTTGCACAGGACTACCGGGAGGCGGAGCGCGGTTTCCAGCTCAGAGAGGTCGCGGGAGGATGGAGGCTCTACACCCATCCCGCGCACCACGACATCATCGAGGCCTACGTGTTGTCGTGGGACACGCGGCGGCTGTCACAGGCAGCTCTTGAGGCTCTGGCCGTCGTGGCCTACCACCAGCCGGTGACCCGTGCAGGAGTCAATGCCGTTCGCGGCGTGAACTCAGAGGGCGTCATCGCCTCACTCATGGAGAAGGGGCTTGTCCGCGAGGCCGGCCGAGACAAGAATCAGGGCAACGCCATCCTGTACTCGACAACGCGCACGTTCCTCGAGAAGTTCGGGCTCAAGGACATCTCTGAGCTGCCGCCGATCGACGAGTTCGCGCCCGACGGTGATACCGAGCGCGCGATTCGCGATCGACTGTCGGCCACGCAGGGACCCTTGAGCATCGAGGTCGACGGCGACGTGGATGAGGACGAGATCGCAGTGGTGGACTAGAGCCGTGACTGAGGCACGCGACGACGGGCTCCTCCTCCCCATGCGCCTCCAGCGTTTCCTCGCACGGAGCGGGGTGGCCTCTCGCAGGGGCAGCGAGAGCCTCATGAGCGCGCGCCGCGTACGGGTCAACGGAGTCGTTGTCACCGAGATGGGCGCTAAGGTCGACCCCGCAGTCGACGTGGTGGAAGTTGACGGGGTCACCGTCGGAATCGCCGCTGAATGCACCTATCTCGCTCTTCACAAGCCACGAAGCGTCATGACCACGATGCGGGACCCTGAGGGCCGGGTGACGGTTGCTCAGTACGTGCCGGTGGAGGAGCACCCGGGCCTGTTCCCGGTTGGACGTCTGGACTTCGACACCACGGGATTGCTGCTGTTCACCACCGATGGTGAACTCTCGCACCGGCTCTTGCATCCACGCCGCAAGGTGCCCAAGTGCTATCGCGCGCTGGTCGATGGGCATCCCGACGAGCAGGACCTGGCCGCCCTGTCGGTGGGGGTGGAGCTGGACGACGGCATGACTGCTCCGGCAGTGGTGGAGGTTCTTGAGAACATCGGTCCGCGATCACTGATGGAGATCGTCATCACCGAGGGACGCAAGCGCCAGGTCCGACGTATGTTCAGCGCAGTGGGTCATCCCGTGATTGAACTGGAGAGAGTGACCTTCGGTCCGGTGTCGCTTGGGGGCCTCGAGCCCGGGCGGTGGCGCCGGTTGAGCGCTGAGGAAGTCACTGCCCTCAGAGACGCGGTAGCCAATGAGGACGGTGAATCGTAGATGGGTCTGGTGGTCTTGACGGGTGGCGCTCGAAGCGGCAAGTCCCGCATGGCGCAGAGGCTCGCAAGTGACTTGCAGGCCCGTGGTCACGCGGTTACCGTCATCGTTTTCGGGGTCGAAGCGGATGCGGAGATGGTCTCGCGTATTGAGCGACATCGTGCGGACCGGCCCGAGGGGTTCGAGGTCGTCGAGGTGGACGCGGGAGACGACTCATGGTTGGCGCAGCTCTCCGGCGAGCAGGCCGTTCTCGTGGACTGTCTGGGCTCATGCGTGTCGGGCATCATGTCCTCAGCGTGGGAAGCGCTCAGGGGGGACGCGCCCGGGGCCGATGAGAACACGCTTCTGAAGCCCGAGTACGTCGACCGGGTCGAGAGCGCCGTGGCCCGCGTGGTCGACGCACTGTGCGCCGCAAAGGGCGCCACCATAGTCGTCACCAACGAAGTGGGCGAGGGCGTCGTTCCCGAGTGGGCCTCGGCGCGGCTGTTTCGCGATCTGATGGGACGCTCCAACTCGCGCCTCGTCGCCAACTCCGACGCCGGGTACCTGTGCGTGGCGGGTCGCGCCGTCGATATCCGCGGCCTTCCCGGGCGCATCATCTGGCCGGAGGACTGAACCCTTGGACGCGAGGAGCACACACGTGACCGACGACATCTCGTCGTATGAGTTGCAGCTGTCAACCGTGACCGGGTCCATCGTGGGCACCGACCCGGACGCAGAGATAGCGGCTTGGAAGCGTCTGGACTCGCTCACGAAGCCTCCCCGTTCGCTCGGCCGTCTGGAAGACATCGCCGCGCGCGTGGCCCGAGTCCAAGGCACCGACCGCCCCTCCTGCGGGCGCAAGGTGATCGTTGTTGCGGCGGGGGACCACGGGGTGGTGGCCGAGGGGGTCTCGCCGTATCCGCAGGACGTGACGTGGCAGATGGTCGCGAACTTCGCAAACGGTGGAGCAGCCATCAACCAGATCGCGGCCTCGGTCGGAGCCGACGTCGTCGTGTACGACGTCGGGGTGGCATGCGATGTCTCGCACATCGAGGGCGTCATCGTGAGGAAGGTGGCTCCCGGCACGGCGAACATGGCCCTAGGCCCCGCCATGAGTCGCGAGGAGTGCGCTCAGGCGGTGCTCGAGGGGGTGTCAGCGGCGCGCGAACTCGCCCAACGGGGGTACTCGCTCATCGGAACCGGTGAGATGGGCATAGGCAACACCACGTCGGCCTCGGCCCTCACGGCCGTGTTTGCCGGAGCGGCCGCCGAGACGGTGGTCGGACGTGGCACCGGACTGGACGACTCCGGTGTCGCGCACAAGACCCAGGTCGTATCGCAAGCCGTGCTCGTGAACCGCGCGACTGAGCTCGATTCCCTTGGAGTGCTCTCGGCGCTCGGAGGGTACGAGATCGCCGCACTTGCGGGTGTCATGATCGGGTGTGCGCAGGAGAGGGTCGTCGTCGTGGTGGACGGCTTCATATCGGGTGCGGCAGCGATGGCGGCGGTCGCCCTGTGTCCTGCCGTGCGCGACTATCTCCTGCCCAGCCACCTGTCGGCCGAACCCGGGCATGCGGTCCAGATGGAGGCACTCGGCCTGCGGCCCGTGATCGAGCTCGACATGCGCCTTGGAGAGGGCACGGGGGCGGCCCTGGCGTTCGCACTCGTTGATGCCGCCTGCAGGGTGATGTCAGGGATGGCCACGTTTGCCGAAGCAGGCGTCAGTGAGCAAGCACAGTGACTGACGACACCGGTAAGCGCCCCGTTCTGCGAGATGCCCGGCTCGCCCTAGCATTGCTCACGGTGGTGCCCTCAGGCGTTCTGTGGCCCGAGAGGGAGCGTACGGGCGTGGCCGCTTGGTTCGCCGCTGTCGGACTGGTGTTCGGCTGGGTCGCCTACTCGTTCGCTGCGGCGGTGCCCGTCTCCGTCGCGCAGAGCGTCGGCGGGCTTATGGGGGCGCTCATGGTACTTGCCGGCGCGCTCGTCACCCGGTTGCTTCACTACGACGGCTTGGCTGACGTGGCCGACGCGTGGTGGGGTGGCGACTCTGCTGAGCGTCGTCTCGCCATCATGGCTGATTCGCGTACCGGGGCCTTCGGTGCCACCGGTGTCGCGCTGGTGGTGATCGTCCAGGTCACGGCCGCATCGAGCCTGTTGGCGACGTCTTCAGCTGCGCTGTTGATCGCCCCGGTCGTCGGTCGTCTCGCGGCAACCATCGCGGCGTGGATCGGGGAACCTGCGCGGGACGGCGGGCTCGGGCGCTCCGTCATGGGCCGCCCCCGCTTATCGGAGGTCGCGATCGCGCTCGCCGTGTGCGTGTTGACCGCTGGGGGCGCGTATGCGATTCAGGGGGTCATCGGTCTGATACTGATGGGTGCCGGCATGGCTTCGGCGTTGGTGGTTCCGCACTACATCGCGAAACGCGTGGGTGGTGTCACCGGTGACGTCATGGGCGCGAGCATCATCGTTGTGGGGACGCTCATCCTTGTGGCCGGTGCGTTGGTTAACGGGGTCTTCGGGTGATGACGTGCGAGATACTGCTCGTGCGGCATCCCGAGACGACTGCGAACGTCGAGGGACGCTTGGTCGGACGAGGGAGCGCGCCCTTCACCAGAACCGGGCGTGCGCAGCTGCGCCGGGTACCCCGTAAAGTCGTGCACTTCAAGCCAGACGTCGTGTGGTCGAGCCCCCTTGAGCGTGCACTGGTGCTTGCGAATGCGGCCGGCCGTGCCTGCGGGCACGAGGTTCATGTCGACTCCCGGCTGATGGAGTTGGATTTCGGTCAGGCGGAGGGCATGACGTTTGAAGAGGTCGCAGCCGCCGGAATGGCCTTCAACTACCGGGATAGAGAGCGCCCCGTGGCACCAGGAGGCGAGTCACGAGCCGACATCGAGCGACGCTCGTCCGAGTTCTGCCGTGAGCTGATCGCTCAAGGAGGTCGTCACGCGGTCGTCACGCACGGCGGCGTCTTTCGTGCGGCGCTCGTAGCGCTGCTCGGATTAGCAAGTACTGATATCTGGGCGTTCCACATCCACAACGCCCAACTCGCCACCGTTCGCGTCGTGGACGGCCATGGCACGCTGGAGAGATACGTCGAGGGATAAGCGCGTACGGGGTCTGCGAGCGTCGCGTCGCCAATCCCGCGTATGCGACAATCGGCATACGTTGAGTGGTAGCCTTTCGCCGATGACTGCGGTCGGCTCCTAAGGTGAGGGGAGTAGGTTATGGACTGGGAGAGTCTGATCCGCGATGAGCTGGCCCCCCTGGTGCCCTACGCGCCGGGGCTGCGCGCGAGCGAGGTGCGCGAGAAGATCGGCGGCGGCACGGTCCACAAGCTCTCGAGCAACGAGAACCCCCGTGGTCCCGTCCCTCTGGCGGTTCGGGCCATGCAAGAGGTCGTATCGCGTGCCAACATCTACCCCGATGGTTCGTGTAGGGCGCTCAAGCGTGCGCTGGCAGCGCACCTGGATGTCGAAGAGCGCCACGTTGTTGTGGGCAATGGGAGCAATGAGCTGCTGCGCATTCTGGCTCAGAGCACCCTTCGTCCCGGTGACGAGGTGGTGTTCGCGTGGCCGAGTTTCGTTGTCTACCCCATGGTCGCTCAGCTCATGGGAGCAACAGCCATCCGGGTGCCTCTGACCGCAGACCAGACGCATGACCTGGACGCGATGCTTGCTGCCATCACCCCTCAGACCAGACTCGTCTTCGTGTGCAATCCCAACAACCCGACGGGAACGATGGTCGGCTCCGGGGAGTTTCATCGCTTCCTCGATGCGGTTCCGCCGCATGTCCTTGTGGTGGTGGATGAGGCCTACTACGAGTACGTCACCGACGACGATTACCCGGACTCGCTTTCCCGGTTTGACGGCGAGCGCCCGCTTGTGGTCTTGCGCACCTTCTCGAAGATCTACTCGCTGGCGGGCCTGAGGGTCGGGTACGGCGTCATGCCAGAGGCGATGGTAGCCGCCGTGAACAAGGTTCGTGAGCCGTTCAACGTCAATACCGTGGCGCAAGTCGCGGCCTATTACTCGCTGGAGGACCAAGCCGAAGTGGCCTCTCGTCGTGCCGAGAATGCGGCCGAACGTTCGCGGTTGTGCGAAGCGTTCGATCGCCTGGGAATCACGTGGTTCTCCTCACAGGCCAACTTCGTCTACATCAGCACCGACGCACCGCGCGAGGTCTTCGACGGGCTGTTGTCGCAGGGGGTGATCGTCCGGGATTTCGGCACCGCCCCGGCTCTGCGCGTCGGTATCGGCACCCCGGATGACACCGACGCCACGATCGCCGCATTCGAAGCGGTATGGCCGACGCTCGTGAACGGGGAGAGATGAGCTCGGGCCGCGTGTTCGACAGCGTCTGCGTGATCGGAGTCGGGCTTATCGGGGGCTCCTTCGCGGCTGCGTGCAAGCAGCTCGCTGACCCTCCCATCGTACGCGGTGTCGACACCGATCCCGTCAGCGTTGCCCGAGCCCTGGAGCTCGGGATCATCGACGAATGCGCCCTGGCCGGATCGGGCGAGGCAAGCGGCTGGATCGAGTCAGACGGAAGCGACCTGATCGTTGTCGCCACCCCCGCCCGTCATGCCGAGGAGTGGCTTGCGACGATCGGGGCTGCGGGCTTCACGGGAATAGTCACCGACGTCGCCTCGACCAAGACGGGGGTCGTGGCGTCCGCGCGCAAGCACCTGAGTGATCCCACGCACTTCGTCGGCGGTCATCCCATGGCCGGATCGGAGAGAAGCGGTGTTGAAGCAGCTCGGGGAGACCTCTTTGACGGTGCCTACTGGTTGCTCACTCCCGCGCCCGACACCGATCCTGACGCGTATCGTCGGGTGCACGCGCTGGTGAGCGCGTTTGGTGCCCGGGTCGTTTCGGTGGACGCCAAACGTCATGATGAGGCGGTGGCCGTCGTCAGTCATGTTCCTCACGTCGCAGCGGCGGCACTGTGCGACGTCGCAGGCGCCCACGCGGGGCAGGGCGGAGAGATCTTGCGGTTGGCGGCCGGCGGGTTCAAGGACACCACACGTATCGCGGCGGGTTCACCTGAGCTGTGGACGGGCATCTGCCTCGACAACGCAGATGCGCTCGCTTCAGGCCTGCGTGAGCTCAGGATGTCGCTTGGTGAGTTCGAGGCGATGGTGCGTGGAGGCGATGCGGAGTCCATTCGCAGCTGGCTGACTTCAGCTGCCGATGTGCGCCGTTCGCTGCCGCAGCAGTGGGTGCCTGCAACCGCCCGGCTCACCGAGCTGGTCGTCCCGATGGTCGACCGTCCGGGGGTCGTGGCCGAGGTCACGAGCGCCGTCTCGCGCGCAGGATGCAACATCGAGGGCATCGACATCGATCACGAGACCGAGGACCGCGCCCTTCTGGTGCTGGTCCTTACTGACGAAGGTAACGTCACGCAACTCGCCCAGGAGCTTTCAGACCTCGGGTACGAAGCGAGTTTCTCACCGCTGGAGATCGTAGAGGCGGGGAGTGACACGTGAGCACGGTGAGCTTCCCTCCACCCCTTAGGGGCACGGTGCAGGTTCCCGGGGACAAGTCCCTTTCACACCGCGCGGTGCTCTTCGCATCGATGGCGGAAGGGCGATCGCATCTGGTCGGCGTTCTGGCATCCGAGGATGTTCGATCGACCATTCGTGTGTGTCGCGCGCTGGGGGCGCACATCGAGGCAGACGATGAGTCCGGGGAGGATTTCGGTTCCCTGTCGGTGCTCGGATGGGGCGAACGCGGACCCCACGAGCCGGCCGGCCCGCTCGATTGCGGCAACTCGGGTACCACCGCCCGGCTGCTGATGGGCGTGTTGGCAGGGTGGCCCATCGACGCCACGCTCATCGGCGATGCATCGCTTTCGAAGCGTCCCATGGCCCGCGTCGTCGATCCCCTCGAAGCGATGGGTGCCCTCTTCAAGACGACACCGCACGGGACCCTTCCCGTGACCGTTCGGGGTAGCTCCGATCTGATTCCCGCGCACTACGCGAGTCCCGTTGCGTCCGCTCAGGTCAAGACCGCAGTTCTGCTTGCCGGCCTGCGCGCGAGCGGTCCCACGAGTGTGAGTGAACCGTATCCCAGCCGCGACCACACCGAGCGCCTACTGCCTGCATTCGGTGTGCTTCCCGATCTCGACCCCGTACACGGCGTTACCGTGTACGGGCCGACCCATCTGTACGGAACCGAACTCGCGGTGCCGGGCGATCCGAGCTCAGCGGCATTCCTCGTCGTGGCCGCCCTGCTTATTCCCGGCAGCGAGATCACGCTATCCCACGTGTCTCTCAACCCCACGCGCATCGGGTTCTTGAGGGTGATCGAGCGCATGGGCGCTGATGTGTCGTTCGATGAGAGCGAATCAGCGGGGCTCGAGCCCGTCGGCTCCATCTGCGCCGCGTACTCTCCGGTCATGAGCGGCACCACAGTCACCGCCGCCGAGGTTCCTTCACTGATCGACGAGATTCCCATCCTCGCCCTTGCCGCCGCATGTGCATCGGGAACCACGCGTTTCGAGGGCGTGGGCGAGTTGCGTGTCAAGGAGAGCGACAGGCTCTCGGCCATCGCCGACGGCCTTGAGGCCCTCGGAGTCGTGGTCAGGGCGGGCGCTGACTGGCTGGAAGTGGACGGGACTCGGGAGCTTTCGGGCGCCACGCTTCATTCGCTGGGGGACCACCGGCTTGCGATGACATGGGCTGTGGCCGCTCAGATAGCGCAGGGCGAGACCGAGGTGTCCAACATGGACGCCATGGCCGTCAGCTACCCCGGGTTCCTGCGTGACCTGCGAAAGCTCATGAATAGGGGCACACCGTAGTACAATTCCCGCGCCTCCAAGAAGTACAGACTCCGACCAGGAAGACGACGTTATGATCATCGCCATCGATGGACCCGCGGGATCGGGGAAGTCCACCGTTGCAAAGCTCGTCGCGCAGCGTCTGGGGTTCCACTACCTTGATACGGGGGCGATGTATCGAGCCGTGGCGTTCCGCGTCCTCGCGAGCGGCGTGTCCGTCCACGACACTGAGCGAGTCGGCCAGATCGCCGAGCAGTGCGAGGTGTCCTTCGGTCACGAGCCCGGCGAGCACCTTCCGTCTCGTGTCTTCATCGAAGGCGAGGACGTCACCGCGGCGATTCGTGTTCCGCATGTCGATGACGCGGTCAGTGCGGTGGCAAGTATGCCGCGCGTGCGGGCCGCGATGCTCGGTCAGCAACGCCGCATCGCAGCCGCAGATGACATCGTGATCGAGGGGCGGGACATCGGCACCGTGGTGTTTCCTGACGCCGAGATCAAGGTATTCCTGACGGCTACCCCTGAAGAGCGCTCACGGAGGAGGGCGGCGCAGCAGGCGGCAAGCGGTCTACTGGTAGATCCCGTCGGCGTGCGTGAGTCGATGCTGCGTCGGGATGAGGCTGATTCAGGGCGGCAGATCGCTCCTCTTGTGCCGGCAGACGACGCGCACGTTCTGGACACGACCGGTCTGGGGCCTAAGGCAGTCGCAGACAGGATCGTGGCCTACTTCGAGGAGCCGAGTCCATGAGTTCGGAGGAGTTCCGCGGCAAGCCGTTGGCCGGCGATGACTCCCCGCGTTGGGTGCTCGGGCGTCTTGTGCGCGGGACACTTGGACGCTTGCTGCTGCTCGCTTTTCGTGTACGGCTGCACGGTCGGAACAACGTGCCTCAAAGCGGCGCGATCCTTGCGGGTAACCACGTGAGCTACCTCGATCCCGCGATCATCTGGTCCGCCATACCCCGGCCCGCTCACTTCGTGGGAAAGGTCGAACTCTGGGACACGGGCTGGCTCGGATTCCTCCTTGATCGGTTCTGGGTCATCCCGGTCAAACGCGACTCTGCGGACAGAGAGATGATCCAGACCGCGAGCGCGTTACTCGCCGCCGGTGACCTTCTGGGGATGTTCCCTGAGGGTACAAGGAAGAGAGACCTGAGCTCCGATGAGCTCGGAGCAGCCCATGGCGGCGTTGCCTTTCTTGCCATTCGCAACTCTTGCCCGGTTGTTCCGGTGGGTATCGCCGGCACCGAGGAGGCCTTGCCTGCAGGCGCCAAGCTGCCACGCTTTCCGCGTGTCGCGATCGTTATGGGCGAGCCTATCGACCCCGCCCAGTTCGTCGGCGGGCGCAAGGAGCGCACGGAAGCCATGACTCAGGCCATCATGGAACGCATAGCGGCAGCGCGGGATGAAGCGCGGAGGGTCAGGATCTCATGAGGGTCGAAGTCGCTCGTCACGCCGGTGTGTGCTACGGGGTTGAGCGTGCACTCAAGCTGGCCGAAGAAGCGGGCGCCAAAGGTGGCCCTGTGTGCACCCTCGGTCCCCTGATCCACAACCCGCAAGCGGTCGAAGCGCTCAAGTCGAAGGGCGTGGCGACCGCAGCGTCACTCGAAGCGGTGAGCGAAGGCACACTCGTCGTCAGAAGTCATGGGGTCGATCCGGCCATCATCTCGGAGGCGCAGGCCAAGGGACTGTCGGTGGTCGATGCAACGTGCCCGCACGTCACGAAGGCCCATGAAGCCGCTGAATCCCTGATGCGCAGCGGATACCTGGTGGTGATAGTCGGCGAAGCGGACCACCCTGAGGTCGAGGGCATCATGGCGCACGCCGGGGGGAGCGCGCTGGTCGTGGAGTCGGCGGAGGAGTTGCCCTCGCGACTGCCGTCGAGGCGAGTGGGAGTCGTCGTGCAGACAACACAGTCCGAGGCGCGGCTCGCTGAAGTCGTTGACGCGCTGTTGCCGCATGTGCGCGAGCTCTTGGTCCACAACACGATCTGTGCGGCCACCGCCAAGAGGCAGGCTTCTGCCGCTGAGCTTGCTGCTGCGGTGGACGTCGTCGTCGTCGTTGGCGGGCACAACTCCGGAAACACCACGCGGCTCGTTGAGATATGCCGTTGCGTCAACCCCCGAACCCACCACGTGGAGACCGATGACGATCTCGACACGGCGTGGTTCAAGGGCGCGGACAGCGTGGGGGTCACTGCCGGCGCATCGACACCTGATGAACAGATGCGTGGTGTCATCCGCGCCATCGAGGCGATGGAGTGATGGCTGGCGCCACGCGTGCGGACTACGGCCCTACCCGGGAGCACGGCGCTTTCGGGGGGATCGTGTCGTGTGTCGAGCAAGGCTCGCCTGCCGACCGCGCCGGCATCAGCCCCGGACAGCGCATCACCCATGCAGACGGGATGGCGGTTCGGGATGTGCTGGACTGGCGCTGGATCGCGGACTCAGCCTCGGTCACCGTCCGGTTGACCACGCTGCCCGGCGACGAGCACCGTGAGGTGGTGATGACCCGGAGCGGGGCCGAAGCCTGGGGAGTCGAGTTCTCTGACATCCTGTTTGACGGAGTGCGCACGTGCGCAAACCGGTGCACATTCTGCTTCATGACCCAGCTACCGTCGGGGTTGCGTCCGTCGCTGTACGTGCGGGACGACGACTTCAGGTTGTCATTCCTGCAAGGCAACTTCATCTCGCTCACGAATCTTTCCGATGCAGACGTCGAACGCGTGGCCGAGCAGTCCCTGTCACCGCTGTACGTGTCCCTTCATGCCGTGACACCTGAGGTGCGCTCGAAGCTGGTATGCGCCGCCTCCGACCGCGCGCTGGAGCGATTCGACCAGCTCGTCGAAGCGGGGATCGACCTCCATGTACAGATCGTGTTGGTCCCCGGCGTCAACGACGGAGCGGAACTGGACACGACACTCACGTGGCTTGCTGAGCGTGAAGGCGTCTCGAGCGTCGGAGTGGTCCCTCTTGGGTTCACGCGTCACCAGTCGGTGTTCACGCACTCGTACAACGAGCCTCTGGCTGCAGCCACGGTGATCCAGCAGGTTCAGCGATGGCAGTTCGCCATGCGCGAGCGCGACGGGGTGACCTGGGTGCATCTGGCCGACGAGTTCTACTTGAACGCGGGCGCACCGTTCCCCTCGCTGGAGTGGTACGACGACTACCCCCAGTACGAGAATGGTATCGGCGTGGTTCGAAGCTTTGCTTCCGAGGCTTTGGAGCTGCGTGCCGAGATCGAAGCGGCCGTGGCCGGTCTTCCCGCAGACGCCGAGCGAGTCACTCTCGTCACCAGCGTGATGTCAGCCACCACGCTGGCCGGCGCCCTTGATGCCTGCGGGGCCGTGGGCAGGGTTCGACTACTTGTCGTGCCCAACCGGTTCTTCGGGGGCAACGTCTCGGTCACCGGCCTGCTCACCGGCGAGGATCTGATCGCGGCCATCTCGGGCGATGTGTCCGGTTTGAGCCGGCCCACGGTCTATCTGGTGCCGGATATCGTCCTCAACGCGGACCGGGTCACGCTTGACGACATCCCCGCTGAGGGGCTCGGTGCGCACGCCGGAGCGGATGTCCGTGTGGTATCCTCCGACGTTCGAGGTCTGCTTGACGGACTGCTCTCAGTCGCTTCCAGACCGTTCCCCGAAACTGAGGAGTGAGGGCCATGGCCCTGCCCATCGTAGCCGTCGTCGGTCGCCCCAACGTGGGCAAGTCGACGTTCGTGAACCGTATCGCCCAGGCTCAGGACGCAATCGTCCACGAGGCACGGGGCGTCACCCGCGATCGCAGCTATCACCGCGCCGACTGGAACGGCGTGTACTTCCTGCTCATAGATACCGGTGGTATCGAGTCCGGAGACGCCGATGCGTTCCAGACCTCGATTCGCGACCAGGCCTTCATGGCCGCTGATGAGGCGGATGCCATCGTCTTCCTGGTTGATGGGCGCACGGGTGTGGCACCCGATGATCAAGAGGTCGCGCGCATCCTCAAGCGCACGCGCAAGCCGGTCTTTCTCGTGGTGAACAAGGTCGACAACCCGGGCTCCATGACCGAGACCTACGACTTCTGGTCGTTGGGTCTGGAGACGCCGTGGCCCGTCAGCGCCACTCATGGCAATGGTACGGGGGACTTGCTCGACGCCATCGTGGAGGTACTGCCGTCAAGCGAGCAAGAAGGGCCCAGCGACGCCATCGACGTGGCCATCATCGGTCGGCCGAACGCCGGCAAGTCATCGTTGCTCAACCGCATGACCGGCGTTGAGCGCGCCATCGTGTCGGATGTTCCGGGGACCACCCGTGACGCCATCGACATGCTCATCGAGCGCGACGGTGTGCGGTTCCGCCTGATCGATACCGCCGGTATCAGGCGCAAGTCCGTCATCGATGAGGACGTCGAGTACTACGGTTTCGTCAGAGCTATGCGAGCCATCGATCAGGCGCACGTCGCACTGCTCGTCATCGACTCGACTATCGGCCTGACGGACCAGGATCAAAGAATCGCCCGGTTCGCTGAAGAGCGTGGGTGCGCGATGATCATCCTGCTCAATAAGTGGGATGTGCTCGAATCGATCGAGGAGAAGGATGACTTGGTCACCCGTGTCACCGATCGCCTCGGATTCGTCGGTTTTGCGCCGGTCTTGCGCATCAGCGCGCTGACAGGTCGCAGCGTAGACAAGATATGGGGCGCGATCTCGGCCGTATACGAGAACTACGTCCAGCAGATATCCACGAGCCAGCTCAACAAGCTGCTCTCCGAGATGCGCGAGTTCGGGCACACCAAGAACGAAGGCGGCAAGTCGCTGCGCCTCCAGTACGTCACTCAGACGCGGACCTCGCCTCCCGGCTTCACCTTCTTCGCCAACCACCCCGGGATGGTCGACGACAACTACCGCCGCTACGTGGAGAATCGACTGCGTGAGCGGTTTGATCTCACCGGAACGCCCGTCCTGCTCCGTTTCAGGTCTAAGGACTAGTTCGACGTGGAGCTCGCGATTCGCATCGTGGCCGTGCTTGTCGCCTCGTATCTCATCGGCGGAATCCCCTGGGCGCTCATCATCGGCAAGAGCGTCTACCACATCGACTTGCGGACGTGCGGGTCGGGCAACCTCGGGGCGACGAACGTCTTTCGTGAGCTCGGTGCGCGTGCTGCGCTCTTCACCCTGTTCCTTGACGCCTTCAAGGGCGTCGTGGCTGTTCTGGTAGCCGGATTCATCGTGCCATCGTCGGTCTGGACTCCGACCACCTCGGAATGGGTTGCCGTGGGTGCCATGGCCGCGGCCGTCGTGGGGCATTCGTACTCTCCCTACATCCGGCTGTCCGGCGGCAAGGGGGTGGCGACATCTGCCGGAGCGCTCTTCGTGCTCACTCCGGCCGCCGCTTTCATCGAACTCCTTGTGTTCGCACTGGTGGTGAGTACGTCTCGCATCGTCTCGCTCGGCTCCATCGCCGTGGCGTTGACGTACCCTCTGCTCACCTTGAGGCTGTATCCCGACAACAGGCCCACTCAGATCACCGTGACGGCTCTGGCTGCTCTGGTCTTGTGGCGGCATCGAGCCAACATCGTGCGCATCGCACGCGGCGAGGAGCGTAAGATATCGGTGCGCGGCCGGGGACGATCTCACAGCGATACGGAGGAGTAGACGTGCACATCGCAGTCATCGGTGCAGGCTCGTGGGGCACCGCCGTGTCCTGGTTGCTGTCCGAGCGCGGCCATACGGTATCGCTGTGGGCTCGCGAGCCCGAAATCGCCGAGGGCGTGAACTCTGCGCACCATAACCCCCTCTACCTTCCCGACATCGCGCTTCCGGTCACCGTGCGTGCGAGTTCGATCATCGGTGAGGCGCTTGAGGGTGTGCAGGCGGTCGTGATGGTCACTCCGAGCGTTGGCGTTCGCGCGACAGCAGAATCCATGGTTCCCTACCTTGACCCCGACACCCCGGTCGTCATCCTCTCGAAGGGCGTTGAGCAGGGCACGCTCATGCTCATGACCGAGGTGCTCGTGGACGTGCTGGGCGGCAAGCATCGGGTCGCCGGCCTGTCGGGGCCTAACCACGCCGAAGAGGTCAGCCGGGGCATTCCCTCCGCTACGGTCGTTGCCAGCTATGACCCCTCGGTCGGCAACCTGTTCCAAGACATCTTCATGACCCCCTTCTTCCGTGTGTACACCAATCCTGACGTCGTCGGGGTCGAACTGTGTGGCGCATCCAAGAACATCGTCGCGATAGCAGCGGGTATGTGCGATGGGCTCGGCTACGGCGACAACACCAAGGCCACCCTCATGACGCGCGGTCTTGCTGAGATGAGTCGCCTGGGTGCTGCGCTGGGCGCTAACCCGCTTACGTACATGGGGCTGGCGGGCATGGGCGACCTCGTGGTCACGTGCACCAGCCGTCACTCGCGCAACCGCGGCATCGGCGAGTTCGTCGCCCAGGGCGGTACGGTGGACGAGTACATCGAGAAGACGAAGATGGTAGCCGAGGGGGCGGTCGCTTGTTTGTCGGTCGCTGAACTCGGAGCCCGCGAGGGAGTCGACCTTCCCATCACCGATATGGTGCGCCGCGTGCTGTACGAAGCGCTCGATCCGCGCGAGGCGGGCGTGCTGCTGATGGGGCGCGAAGCTCGCGATGAGCTGCACGGGATGGGCCTTGCAGCCGACTAGTTCTTCAGACCGCGAAGAGGGGAGCACCATCGTGTCGAGCCGGATACTCATGGCACCTTCCATCCTGTCGGCGGATTTCAGCCGTCTCGGTGATGCTGTAGGCGCGGTTGAAGCCGCCGGCGCCGACTACATCCATGTCGACGTGATGGACGGGCACTTCGTCCCCAACCTCACGATCGGTCCTCCGGTGATCAAGGCGCTCAAGCAGGTGACCTCCGTGCCGCTGGATGTGCACCTCATGATCGACAACGTCGATACCACCATCGACTGGTACCTGGAGGCAGGCGCCGACGTCATCACCGTTCACGCCGAGGCGTGTACGCACCTGCACCGTGTGCTTCGTAGCATCCGTGAGGCCGGGGCGTCTCCGGGGGTCTCTCTCAACCCGGGCACGCCGATCGGCCTGATCGGCGACGTTCTCGGGGAACTCGACATGGTGCTCGTCATGAGCGTCAACCCCGGATTCGGCGGCCAGTCGTTCATCCTGAACAGTGTGCGCAAGATCGCTGAGCTCGCCGAGTTCTGTGACGCAGAGGGTGTGTCCCCCCTGATTCAGGTAGATGGAGGCATCACCGCAGACACCATCGGTCCGTGCGTTGATGCCGGGGCCCGGTGCTTCGTCGCCGGCAACGCGGTCTTTGCGACACCCGACCCCGGTGCCGCCTTGAACGCCATCAGATCCGCCGGCGAGAAAGCTCTCGGGTAGGACGCGGTGCTCTACATCGAGGATGTGCACGGGCACGACTGGGCATACATCGTGAGGGTCCTCGCGGCCATCGAGCCCCTCGACATGGTTGCCATCCTGCATCAGGGAGACGGTCCGGAGGTCCTTGTCTCACCGTTCGGGCCGCTGCTTGTCCCGGAGTTCTTCGTGCGTCCGCCGCGCTGTTGTGAGGATGCCCACGGAACCACCAGTAGGCGACTTAGTGTCGATGAGGACCTGCTCGAGTGGCTGGAGCTTCATGATGACGGGCTCGAGGATATGGCGGCCGCATTCGCGCTCTATCCCCCACGAACCTATGAGTTCTTCGGAGCCTTTTTCCCCCAAGAACGAGTCGTGGTGGTTCAAGACGAACACGGCTCCGCTCTGGCCGCTGCGGGCATCCGGTTGGGCGATGAGCAGCCTCATTGGTGGGAGTAGCGCTGGCGGTTGCCGTCGCTGACCTGCTAGACTTCGGTGTGCTTTCTTCAGGGCGGGGTGCGATTCCCCACCGGCGGTGACAGCCCGCGAACCCCGAGAGGGGCCGATCCGGTGAGATTCCGGAGCCGACGGTGATAGTCCGGATGGGAGAAGGAAGGTTCATCGCAGCGATGCTGCTATTCACTGATGTGACCACGGGTGTCGATGACCCCTACCTGGCCCGGGCCTTGCGGCTCGCCGAGCGTGGTCGCGGGGCAACCGCACCCAATCCCTGCGTCGGCTGCGTCGTTGTCGCGGGGGGCCGGATCGTTGGCGAGGGTTACCATCCGCGCGCCGGTCAGGCACATGCTGAGGTGTTCGCGCTGGCCGATGCGGGTGTTTTGGCGCGCGGCGCAGACGTCTACGTCACGCTCGAACCCTGTGCTCATCACGGACGCACCCCGCCGTGCACCGACGCCCTCATCAGCTCCGGCGTGGCCTCGGTCACTATCGGCATGCGCGATCCCAGCGCTGAGGCGCGCGGTGGTGTCGAAGCGCTCGCGTCCGCCGGAATCGCGGTCCACGTGAGCGAAGCACCCGAACCGTTCATGCGAGCCAACACTGGTTGGCTCAAGCGCATCGCGGTCGGACTGCCCTGGGTCACGGTCAAGGTGGGCGCGTCGATAGACGGACGCCCGGCTATCACGTACGGCGAAAGAGCCTCGATGACCGGCCCGTCTGGAGCGCAGGTCACGCGACTCATGCGATCGAGGTGCGACGCGGTCGTCGTGGGAGCGTCCACCGTCGTCGCGGACGACCCTGAGCTTACCGTGCGCGACGAATCAGGCCGGCGCGCAGAGCACAATCCTTTGCGGGTGGTGCTGGCCAGAAGCGTGGCCCCGCCCCTTGATGCGCGCGTCTTCGTCGACGCCCATGCTCCCACCATGCTGCTGGCTCCTCAGAGGCTGCTCGACGGGGTTGGCGGGCATCTGCCCCGCGGAGTCACGACGATGGCGTACGATGAGGATGAAGGAGTAGCCGGTGCTCTTCGAGCACTGGGCTCTCACGGCGTCAACGATGTGCTGGTAGAGGCGGGGCCACGTCTGCTGGACGCCATCGTGTCAGCCGATGTGGCCGACGAGATCGTCGTCGTGACCGGCGGGGGATTCGCGGGGGACAGTGCGCCGGCGATGCTCGTAGGCGACGCGTGTGCAGGACAGACTGAGCTGTCCCGTCCGTTCGCTGCATGCGAGTCAGCCGTAGTCGGTGACATCGCGGTGACGAAGTGGATACGGTGCTCGCCTGAGTGTGGAAGTGCGTAGCCGAGAAGGGAATTCGATGTTCACGGGATTGGTTGAGACGCAAGGCATCATCACCCGGGCGGACCGGGTCGCCGGTGGCGCCCAACTCGAGGTGTACGCGCCTGAGTTCGGGCGCGACATGGCCATCGGTGACTCTATCGCCATCGACGGGGCCTGTTTGACCGTCGCCAAGTTCATCCGCGGTGCATTCGTGGCCGATGTCAGTGACGAGACGTTGTCCAAGACCACCCTGGGAGGACTCAGGCAGGGGGGTAAGGTCAATCTGGAGCGTGCGCTTCGGCTCTCCGACAGGCTCGGGGGACATCTTGTCACGGGCCACGTGGACGGTGTGGGCCGACTGCTGCTGCGCCACCCGTCAGGCAACTCCACCGTTTACCAGTTCCAAGTGCCGACCACGCTACTCGAGTATGTGGTCACCAAGGGTTCTATCGCGGTCGACGGGATCTCTCTCACGGTCGCTCAGATCAGGGGAGAGTCCATCGCTGCTGCAGTCGTGCCCCATACCGAGGAGGTCACGACCCTCAAGGAGAAGCCCATCGGAGCACCGGTCAACGTCGAGGTCGACATGCTCGCCAAGTACGTCAAGCGCTTCGTTGATGTGTATGCGCACGAGGGCGGAGGGGCGGAGGGCGCATCAAAGCGTGGTCTGGGCGATCTGCTGCGTGATTTCGCGGACGGAAAGTGACGATGGTGACGGGTTCGAAATCCCCCTTTGCCTCGATTGAAGAGGCGATCGCCGAGATCGCGGCCGGGCGGCTGCTGGTCGTTGTCGACGATGAGGACCGCGAGAACGAGGGTGACCTGGTCATGGCCGCCGAGCGCGCCACGCCCGAGGCCATCAACTTCATGATCACCCACGGGCGCGGGCTGGTCTGCCTGCCGCTGACATCCGATCGGCTTGAGGACCTGAAGGTCCCGCCCATGACCGATACCAACACCTCCGAGCAGGGCACCGCGTTCCACGTCTCCATCGGTGCCAAAGGCAAGATCACCACGGGCATCTCGCCCGCAGACCGTTGCGAGACGGTGCTCGTCGCCATCGATTCCGCCACCACGCCCGAGGACCTGTCGATGCCGGGACACGTCTTTCCCCTGAGCGCACGCCCGGGCGGCGTTCTTGAGAGGGCGGGGCACACCGAGGCCGCCGTCGATCTGGCGCGTCTTGCGGGACTGGTTCCCGCGGGAGTCATCTGCGAGATCATCAACGCCGACGGGAGCATGGCGCGGCGCCCGGAGCTTGAGGAGTTTGCGGCGACGCACGGCTTGAAGATGATCACCGTGGCCGACTTGATCCGCTACCGCCGGCGCAACGAACGTCTGGTGGAACGCGTGGCCGATGTCACCCTCCCCACGCGTTTCGGTGAGTTCCGTGGCGTCGGGTACTCGTCGACGACCGACCAGCGGACGCACATGGCGCTCGTCAAGGGGGAGGTGGCCGGTCGCGAAGACGTGCTGGTTCGCGTCCACTCGGAGTGCCTGACCGGAGACGTGTTCCATTCGCTGCGGTGCGACTGTGGAGCCCAGCTCGAAGAGGCGATGCGCCGCGTCGAACTACAAGGGGAAGGCGTCGTGCTCTACATCGTCGGGCATGAGGGCCGCGGCATCGGTCTGGCAAACAAGTTGCGCGCCTACGAGCTGCAGGAGGCCGGTGCGGACACCGTGGAGGCCAATGAGGCCCTTGGGTTCCCCGCCGACCTGCGCGACTACGGTATCGGGGCCCAGATACTGGTCGATCTGGGGCTGCACTCGATACGGCTCATGACGAACAATCCCCGCAAGATCGTAGGCCTTGAGGGCTACGGGCTTCGCGTTACCGAGCAGGTGCCACTCGAGATCGAGTCGTGTCCTGCCAACTACCGGTATCTCAGGGCCAAGAAGGAGAAGCTCTCGCACACCCTGGAAATGGCCGGGGACTAGAGGAGCGCAGGCGAAAGGACGGCACTAATGGTCAAGTACGAGGGACATCTGGTTGGAACCGGCCTCAAGGTCGGCATCGTGATCAGCCGCTTCAACGAACTGCTCGGCTCACGGCTTCTTTCGGGGGCGCAGGACGCCTTCGTGCGCCACGGACTCTCCGAAGAGGACATCGACGTCGCCTTCGTTCCCGGCGCATTCGAGATTCCGCTCGTTGCCAAACGCATGGCTGACTCCGGCCGCTACGACGCCGTTGTGGCGCTCGGTGTCGTCATTCGGGGCGGCACGCCACACTTCGACTACATCGCATCCGAAGTCAGCAAGGGCGTGGCAAAGGCCTCGCTCGATTCAGGTGTGCCGGTGCTCTTCGGGGTTATCACCGCCGATACCATCGAGCAGGCTGTCGAGCGCTCGGGCACCAAGGCGGGGAACAAGGGCTGGGAGGCTGCCATGTCTGCCATCGAGATGGCGACACTGGTGAAATCCCTGAGCTAGCACTCACACCAACGAACCGAGGCCCCGAAGCGCCATGACGGCGGTCGGGGCCTCGTGTATGGCTGGGTCAGATTCAGTGGGTCCTCGCCACCCTGGTGGCTATCAACCATGAATCCGGCTCCCCCAGTCAGCGCTTCCGCGCTAGGCAGAAGCGGGTGCTTATCGTAGCCGTGGAACGGCGTGTATACAACAGGACGTTTGTTCGATTTGACGTAGTACCACTGGGGAGCGCTGGAAGGTGCGGAAGGACCGATAAACGGCCTGATTTCGGGGACGGACACTTCGGTCCTGTGCAGCGGACTTCGCATGTTGACAGCGTGGCCAGACGGGGTACCATGCAATCACTACCTTTTCGGTAGGGATTCGATGTCCTTCGGGAGGTTCGGTGCGGCTAACGGCGAAGAGCGAGTACGGCGTGCTCGCGGCCATCGATCTGGCCTGTGCCTACGGGAGTGGGCCGATCAGTGCCCGCGAGCTCGCTGAGCGTCGTCATATTCCTCCGCGCTTCCTGGAGCAGCTGTTCGTCTCACTCAGACGCGCCGGTGTGGTGAGCGCGGTCCGTGGGGCCAAAGGCGGATTCGTGCTCAGCCGCGATCCGTCCGAGATCACGGTTCTCGACGTTGTCGAGGCACTCGAGGGCCCCCTGAACGCAAGCGTGTGCGATTCGGAGCGCGGTGAGACCTGCGGCCAGGTCGGCGCGTGCGCTGCGGCTCCGGTGTGGGCACGCGCAACGGAAGCGCTACGCGGCGTGTTCGCGTCTACCTCTATCGGGGAACTAGCCGGAGTACAGAGTCGGATGGATGATCGTGAGCGCGTGGGAATGGAGACCTGAAGCCATGAGTACCCGGTACTTCGACTATGCCGCAACCACACCCCTTGACCCGCGTGTCCTCGAGGTCATGGTGCCGTTCATGACAGAGCGCTACGGTAACGCGAACTCCCTGTACGCTCTGGGTCGCGATGCGTACCGCGGGCTTGAGGATGCCCGCGAGCGATTCGCAGCCTCTATCGGTGCGCAAAGTCCCAACGAAGTCCTGTTCACCGGGTGCGGTACCGAAGGCGACAACGCCGCCCTGATCGGCATCATGGCGCGGGTGGCCTCCGACGGGCCGGCACACCTCGTCGTCTCGTCGTACGAGCATCACGCGATTCTCGAGCCTGCCCACTGGCTGGAGAAGCAGGGTCACTCGGTCAGCTACGTGGCCCCGCGCGCAGATGGGCACATTCACCCGGAGGACCTTCAGTCCGTCATGCGTCCCGACACCAAGCTCGTGTCCATCATGCACGGCAACAACGAGATCGGTGCGCTCAACGACATCGCGGCTCTGTCAGCAGTCGCCCATGCGCACGGCGCACTCATGCACACAGACGCCGCGCAGACGCTCGGCAAGACGCCGTTCGATGTGAACGTCTTGGGCGTGGACTCGGCCACGTTCTCGGCCCACAAGATCTACGGCCCCAAGGGTGTCGGCGCGCTGTATCTGCGCCGAGGAACCAAGTTCGAGCCTCAGCTCAAAGGCGGCGGTCAGGAGTTCAAGAAGCGCTCCGGAACGCAGAACGTCGCAGGTGCGGCCGGGTTTGCCGCAGCGCTTGAGTTCATGATCGACGAGATGCCCGAAGAGTCGGTCCGCTTGGCTTCACTGCGCGACCGGTTGATCACCGGCATCACCTCCCGCCTTGAGAACACCGAGCAGACCGCTCCCGGTGGAGAGCGGCTTGCCAACATCGCTCCGCTGCTGATCAAGGGCGTAGAGGGCGAAGCCATGCTCCTCCAGCTCGATGCTCAGGGAATCGCCGTTTCCACGGGCTCTGCGTGTTCGTCCGGCTCCCTCGAGCCGAGTCACGTGCTTCTGGCATGCGGGGTTCCGCAGGAAGTCGCCCACGGCAGCCTTCGGCTATCGCTTGGACGCTTCACCACCGATGAGGATGTCGAGTTCTTCCTTGAGGTGTTCCCACCCATCGTCGAACGCCTTCGTTCGATGTCGCCCGTGTATACCCGCATGTTCGGCTCGAAGTAGCCGAATCACCCGAAAGGAACGAAGCGCCGTGCTCTACTCCGATAAGGTCATGGATCATTTCAACAACCCCCGCAACGTGGGCGTCATCGAGCAAGCCGATGGGGTGGGTGAGGTCGGCAATCCGGTGTGCGGCGACATGATGAAGATCACGATCGCTGTGGATCCCGACGATCACATCACCGACGTGAAGTTCCAGACCCTGGGCTGTGGCGCAGCTATCGCCACATCATCCATCGTCACGGAGATGGCGAAGGGCATGAGCCTCGAAGAGGCGGCGGCAATCTCCAAGCAGCAGGTGGCTGACGAGCTCGGAGGTCTGCCTCCTGCGAAGATGCACTGTTCGGTGCTTGCCACTGACGGTCTGAAGGTGGCGGTGGACGACTACCTCACCAAGCACCATCGCGAGCCGATCTCAGGCGAGATCAAGAGCGCAGATCCGAACTTCGACCCCCATGCCGACGAGGACGATCACGAGCACGACTCAGACTGCGAGGTCTAGGCCCCACTAGCGTGCGGCGAGGAGTGCGGTGACGGTGGCGCGGGTGTGGGTTGCCATGAGCGGTGGCGTGGATTCCTCGGTAGCGGCTGCGCTTCTCGTCGAATCGGGCCACGAGGTCACCGGCGTGACCATGCAACTGCTGCCGTCCGGCGACGAAGAGGGAGAGTGCTGCTTCGGGTCTGCGACGAGGGATGCGCGGCAAGTCTGTGACGACCTCGGCATCGCGCACCACACCCTGGACTTCCGGGACAGTTTCGAGCGGCACGTGATCGGCCCGTTCGCCGACGCCTATGCGCAGGGACGCACTCCCAATCCGTGTATCGCATGCAACGATCAGCTGAAGTTCTCCGATCTGATGGCAGGAGTCATCGCGCAGGGCGCGGAGTTCCTTGCCACCGGGCACTACGCCAGGATCGTACGCGATGCAACGGGCTCCACATGGCTCGCACGTGGGACCGACCCGGATAAGGATCAGAGCTACTTCCTCTATCGCCTCACCCGGATACAGATGGATCGCATCCTGTTTCCTGTCGGGGGCCTCGGCAAGCAGGAGGTTCGTGCACGTGCCGCGCGCTTCGGCCTGCGGACGGCCGAGCGCTCAGAGAGCCAGGACACCTGCTTTGCATCCTCCGGTGGGTACGCACCCATCGTCGCTGCACGGCGACCCCGCGCTTTGGTCCCCGGGGAGTTCGTCACGCAGACAGGCGACGTCATCGGAAGCCATCGGGGACTGGCCCACTACACGATCGGTCAGCGCAGGGGGCTTGACATCGGGGGTCCCGACGGCCCGTGGTTCGTCGTGTCCATGGACCCCGCTTCGAACCGCATCGTGGTCGGTCACCGTGATTCCGTTTCCGCCAGAACCATCATCGCCGCCCAGCCCGTGTGGTCCGGTGCAGCAAGCGAAGTGTGCACGGCACAGGTCCGCTATCGGATGACGCCCGCGGCGGCCACCGCTCGCTATGCCGGGGATTCACTCACCGTGAACTTCGGCGATGACGTGGGAGCTGCAGCGCCCGGCCAAAGCGTTGTCTGCTACCGTGGAGACCGTGTCCTAGGCGGGGGAGTGATCGAGTGCGCGAGCTGATCGACTGTCACATCCACACCCAGTGCTGCGGGCACGCGACCGGATCGGTGTCGCAGGCCGTGGATGCGGCCCTGAGCGCCGGGTTGATTGGCATCGTGATGACCGAGCACCTCCCTTTGCCCGATGCGCTGAACACCGGCGGCCTCTTCGCCCCGTCAGCCGCCGCGTTCCTCGAGTACGCACGCGTGGTTCGCGAGCAGGCCGATTCGTCCCGGGGTCTTCAAATCGTCCTGGGCGCAGAGGCCGACTGGCTTCCGGGGCACCCCGAGGCCATGCAGCACCAGCTCGATACCGCCTCCGCGGCCGGAGTCGAAGTGCTCCTTGGTAGCGTGCATTTCCTCGGGGAGTGGCCCTTCGACAGCCCCGATCATCTCGACGAGTGGGAACGTCAGGGAGCGGATGCCGTCTGGGAGAGCTACTTCGCCACGTGGTGTGTTGCCGCACGCAGTGGGCGCTTTGGCGTCATGGCGCACCCGGACCTGCCCAAGAAGTTCGGGCATAAGACGAGCTACGATCCGTCCGACCTGTATCGTGAGGCTGCGGTGGCCGCCCGAGAGGGTTGTGTCATGGTCGAGGTGTCCACAGGCGGTCTGCGCAAGCCGGTGGGTGAGATCTATCCCGGTCCTGCGCTGCTGGCCCACTTCGCCGATCAAGGCGTCGCAGCGACGGCAGGCTCGGATGCGCACAGCCCCGCGGAGGTGGGATTCCGTATCGATGCCGCCTACGAAGCGCTGGTTGTGGCGGGGTTCGATCGCGTGGGGCTACCGATGGGAGGGGGCGAAGTCAGATGGGTTCACCTATGACGCGCGTGACCGTGGGCGATGTCGAGCGTGCGGTCGTGCGCGCCTTTCCCGCTGACCGTGCCGAGGGATGGGATCGCATCGGCCTTCTTGCCGGCGACCCGCTCGCCGAGGTCACGGGGGTGGTGCTTGCCCTTGACCCGTCACCGGAGGCGATCGATGAAGCGCACCGGCGGGGAGCAAACGTGTTGGTGACGCACCATCCGGCATTTCTCGATCCTGTCGCACCGGTGCGCGGTGCACCAGGCGGCGGGGGGACGGTGTTTCGAGCCCTGTCGAAGGGGGTGAGCCTCATCAACGCCCACACGAACCTGGACCGCGATCCAGGGGCGCAGAGGCTGATACCTTCACTTCTCGGACTCACTCCCGTCGCCCCTATCGAACGCTCGGCTCAACCCTGTGCGGTTGTGACCGTGTATGTCCCGCTGAAGTCGGCCGATGAGGTGGCTGATGCGATGAGCGGAGCCGGCGGTGGCGCTGTTGGCAGGTACCAAGCGTGCTCGTTCAGTTGTACGGGTATCGGTCGCTTCACCGCCGACGACGGCGCAGATCCCGCTGTCGGCGTGGCGGGTCAGCCGACGAACGTCGAAGAGGTTCGGCTCGAGATGATCACGTCTCGGCCGCTTTCGGTTCGGGTGGTAGCAGCCGCTCGAGCCTCGCACCCGTACGAGGAGCCGCTCATCACCGTCACGGAAGTGCTTCGATCACGCAACGCTTCGGCCCTCGGCATGCTGTGTGAAGCGAGCGAGGGCTTCACTCTGGCCGACCTCGTGGGGCGTGCCGCGGCTGCGTTTTGCGTGAAGCCGCGGGTCTGGGGCGAGGCGTCTTCGCCGATTGGCCGTGTGGCCTGCGCCACCGGTTCGGCGGGGTCCCTCATCCACGACGCGATCGCGGCCGGAGCAACAGCCCTTGTGGCGGGGGAGGTGCGCTATCATGACGCGACCGAGGCGCTTGAGCGAGGGCTCGCAGTGGTCGAGATCGGTCACGACGTTTCGGAGTGGCCGCTTGTCGGTCTGCTCGCCCAGGTGGTACGCGGGGTTGCGGGCATCGAGCCTGACCGCATCTACGAAATGAATGCTTCAACCGCTTGGTGGACCCCGTAGAAGGAGACCGCATGTCGTCTGGCCCCGCCGAGTCATTGCTCGCACTCCAGTCGGTCGACGTGGAGATCCTCCGCGCCGAGAAGCGTTTGGAGGAGTTGCCCGAGAAGAGGGCCATTCTTGAGGCTCGAGCGCGGCTCAAGGAGATGGTGGCCTTGCGCGAGAAGGCGGCGCTTCTTGATCGCAAACTCCAGTCCGAACTCAAGAGCCGTCAGGACGAGATCGCATCAATCACCGCGAAGATGGACACTGAGCAGAACAAGATCATGGTCACCACCGACCACCGTCAGATCCAGGCGCTGACACGCGAGATGGACGGGTTGAGGCGGCGCGTGGACAAGCTCGAGATGGAATCCATCCAGTACATGGAGCGCATCGATAAGGCGGCGTCGCAGATCGCCACGGTGGATGCTCACCTCGAGAAGCTCACCCAGTCGGAGTCCGGTCTGGTTACGCGCTATAAGCAGGTCGGCGGTGCCCTGCAAGACGAGATCGCCCAGTTCAAGTCCCAACGGGTCCGGCTGGAGGCTGTGGTGGGGGCGGACCTGCTCGCTCGCTACGAGAAGGCCCGGGATGTGCATGGTGGCATAGGTGCCGGACGACTGGATGGCGCGTCGTGCACCGCCTGCCATATGAGCCTTCCCGCCGAACGAGTCCGTGACCTGCTTGAAGGTCCGCAAGTGGGTGTGTGTCCCCAGTGTCGGCGATTGATCGTGGTCCGATCGGAGTCAGCGTGAGTCGAGCGGTCCTGCACACCGACGGTGGCGCACGAGGGAATCCGGGGCCGGCCGGGGCCGGATTCGTCATCGAGGCCGACGGCGAGATCGTGTGTCGCGGCGGTCGGTACCTCGGGTCGACGACGAACAATGTGGCCGAGTATGAGGCGCTCATCTGGGGCCTGGAGAACGTTCGTGAGCTCGGCTTCACTGCTGTCGCGGTCAACGCGGATTCAGAGCTGGTGGTCAAGCAGCTTCAGGGGGCGTACCGGGTCAAGAACGCAGGCCTCAAGCCGCTGTTTCTGAGCGCGATGGCGCTGCTGAGAGGATTCGACGAATACACCGTCACCCACGTGCGACGCGAGAACAACGCCGATGCCGATGCTATGGCCAACGCTGCCATGGACGAGCAGGCCACGGTTGGAAACCCGTCGTTCATGCCCGCCGAGCCAAGCGAGCGAGGCAGTCTGTTCTAAGTCAGAAGGAGAGCACTGTGGGCACCTACGAACTCACCGTGAAGGACCACTTCGACGCGGCTCATCATCTCTACGACTACCCGGGCGAGTGCCGGAACCTGCACGGACACACGTGGGAGGTCGAAGCGACGGTCTCAGGGGAAGCGTTGGATGACATCGGTATCGTCTACGACTTCAAGAGACTCAAAGCCGATCTGGCGGCGGTGCTTGCAGACTACGATCATGTGCTGATCAACGAGGTTGGGCCGTTCGACACCGAATCACCGACCGCAGAGAACCTTGCTCGCGTGATCTGGCAGCGGCTGTCGGGCATGGTCGACCCACGTGTCCGCGTCACTGAGGTCGCGGTGTGGGAGTCGCCGGTTGCCAAGTTGGTCTACCGTCCGTAAGGCACGCAGCGAAGATCAGCGGGCGCCGCAACACGAAACGGCCCCTCGATGAGGGGCCGTTTCGTTGGTCCAGCCTGAGAATATAGTTGTCCCGAGAAACCTCGCCCACAAGTCTCCTACTCGAACCGGCTTCCCACGACTCTTGCGAATCGCCCTTGCGGGTTTCCCTCCTTCGAGGCCCTGTCTCCGGAACGGCCACCTCGCGGCTTGCCGACCTTCCTCAGATCCCTCTCCGGCGGCTACTGGTACACCATCTTCCGGAGTCTTGCTGCGTCCGACTTCTCGGGACACGAGTAATGTATTCCCGCCGCCTCAGGCTGTCAACGGTAATTCGCAGAATTTCTTCAGTTGCTGACAAAAGGTTCGCAATGAGCGACGAACGGAACGCATGTGGGTACCAACGGCATTGCGGGAGATCGCGCGATAAGGGGGGCGTTGGAGGAATGGAACTTGCCGTGGGAAAGGCTCTATTATGGATGTCGTACCTGAGTCCCCCCTGTCCAAAGGACGGTCCGCTTGCCCACTTCCACGCTCGAGGAGTACCTCGAGACCATCTACAAGCAGTCTCAGGATGGCGTGGTCAGACCCAGTCGGATCGCTGAAGCGATCGGGGTCTCGGGCCCTACGGTCACGGCCACGCTCAAACGGCTCGAATCGCGCGGGTTGGTGTTTCGCAGGGGCACTGAGGTGTTGTTGACTCCGGAGGGTGTCGCAGAGTCTCTCGACATCGTGCGCCGCCACCGCCTGGCCGAGAGGTTCCTTGTCGATGTGCTCGGATTGGACTGGGACGCCGCTCACGAGGAAGCCTGTCTGCTCGAACACGCACTGTCCCCCCGGGTGCTGGCCGCCCTTGAGCGGTTTCTTGGCGATCCGTCGGTCTGCCCGCACGGACATCCGATTCCGGCCGCGGACGGCAGCGTCTCGCACTCGCCGGGTCAGCCGCTTGACGCTCTGTCCGTGGGCGATCGTGCCGTTGTGCTGAGAGTATCCGAAGAGGAGACGACCCTCGGCTACCTCGGGCAGATCGGGCTCAAGCCGGGAGCCAAGGTCAGCTTGATCGCGCGCGAGCCGCTCGGTGGGCCCCTATCGATCGAGATCGACGGCGAGGTCCGCCCGGTTTCGGCGGATGTCGCGCGGCTTGTCACGGTTGAATGTGCGCCATGAGGAAGATGACCCTCATCCAGCAGTTCGCCTTGCGCAGTCTCGTGTTCGTCGTCGCGATGGCTCTGGTGCTGGGAGTCGCCATCACCTACGCGGTGCAGCAGCTGTTCGTCACCACGGCTGCTCGTACCGCCCAAGTGACTGCGGGGGCCATGGTCACGCATGTCGTGGCAGACCAAGATCTGTCAGTCGTACCGCTGCCCGAGAGCATTCAGGCGGAACTTGATTCCCTCACGACGAGGGATCTGGTTGATTCGAATGTGACCGCGGTCAAGCTGTGGAACCGTGACGGCGTTCTCCTCTTCTCTTCGGACAACGTGGACGAGGGGAGATCGTTTGCGGATCATCCGTCGCTACGCAAGGCACTCGCCGGCGAGACCGTGGTGGAGGTTGAACCCGCTGAACGCGAGGAGAACCGAGCTCAACTCGAAGAGGCGGGTAGCGTGCTCGAGGTCTATGCGCCGCTGCGCGTCGACAGCGAGACGGTGGGCGTCTTCGAGATCTATCAGGACTACCGGCCGGTGGAGCAGTCGATCAATCAGTTCCTGCTGCTTATCTGGGGAATCATCATCGCCGGTTCGGTACCGGCCTATTTCCTTCAGCTCACCCTGGTGAAGCGCACTGCCGATGAGTTGACATCGATCCAGGGGGACCTCTCTGAGGTCAACCGGAGACTGCGGCATTCCCTCGAGGACATGGAGCTTCACTCCGTGGGCACGCTCCAGGCGCTGGTGGCCGCCGTTGACGCCAAGGACAGCTACACGGCGCGCCATTCGATCGCGGTCACGGACTACGCTGTGGCGATCGCTCGCCAGATGGGCTTCTCTGACGAAGAGGTCGCTGACGTCGAGCGCGCAGCGCTTCTGCACGATGTGGGCAAGATCGGCACCCCGGAGACTATTCTCCTCAAGCCAGCGAAGCTGACCGACGATGAGTTTCGTGTCATGAGTGAGCACTCGGAGATGGGTGGGCACATTCTCGAGTCGGTGCCGTTCCTCGCAGGCCTCATGCCGATCGTCAGGGGTCACCACGAACGATGGGACGGCAGGGGGTACCCTGATGGGTTGGCGGGGGAGCGGATTCCGCTGGCTGCTCGCATTCTGTCGGTGGCCGATGCCTTTGATGCGATGACGTCAGAGAGGCCGTATCGAACGCCAATATCGGCTGAGGTGGCGCGGGCCGAACTTGTTCGGTGTGCGGGCGCCCAGTTCGACGCCAGCGTGGTCCAAGGGCTTCTGGGTGCGCTCGACGCGGGAAGCGTGAAGGTGTTCGTGCACGCCGAGGACCCACGCTCCAAGCGTCGCCGAGGCCCATCCGGACTCAACTGATCAAGCCGCTACTCCGTTGTCAGACTCCTGGTATACCTTGTAGACCGAACATATGTTCGGTATAGTCGAACCGTGGCGCGTCACGCGCGATCAACCGGGGTCGATGACTGCGCAAGGAATGGTGGGAATGGGTCGCAACGCCGAAATCAAGCGTTTCAACGGTGCTCGTTCAGGTCAGCCACTCGAACTGTTCGATGGTGGTCGAATATCGAAGCTACCGATCATCGTCGAGTTGCTCGCCAGCCCCTGGATACTCAGTGCCTCCGATCTCGTGCGCCGCGATGGCTCGGTCGCTCCGAAACGTGTGGCCGAGGACATCGTCGTGGAGTGGGATACCGGGCGTGGATGCCCGCTCGCATTCATACGTGGGACCAGGAGGTTCGGCGTAGACGCCGTGCTGCAGGTCTGGTCGTCAGAGCGCGCTTGGTGGGATCCGCGACGACACGTCTCACGCCGTTACTGGCGTGTGCTCGCGCGTGGCGGTGTCTACGATCTGGTCTTCGACCGATCAGAGAACACCTGGCAGCTCATCGGCATCCAGGACTAGGTGGGACGGGTTCCCGTGTCGACGGCCTTTGTGCACCTGCATACACACTCCAACTTCAGCTTCCACGACGGCGCCTGTCCGTTACCCGCGCTCGTGGAGCGTGCGGCGGAGCTCGAGATGCCCGCTCTGGCGCTCACGGACCATCAGGGTCTTTCGGGTGCCATCCGCTTCTATCGCGCCTGTAGGGATGCCGGCATCGCTCCGATCATCGGTTGCGAGATCGTCGTTGAAGCCGCCGGCGTGCTTGGCGAGGAGGCCGATCTGCCGCCCGAGTCGCGTCTCGTTCTTCCGGCACGGGTGGGATTCGGTCGCGCGTCGGCGTTCGGTTTTCATCTGACGGTGCTCGCGCGCGATTTCGCCGGCTATCGCAACTTGTGTCGGTTGCTCTCCCGTACTCATCTGCGTGGGCCCGAGGTACCAAGCGTCGTCTCCCTTCGCGATCTGGAACACTTCGGCGAAGGGCTCATCGCCCTGTCGGGTTGCGGGAACGGCGAGGCAGCGCTTTCGGTGGCACACGCACGCCCCGGGCGGGCTCGATCGGCACTCATGCGCCTGGCGAACTGTTTCGAGCCCGGCGCGTTCTTCGTCGAGCTGGTGCATCCGCTCACCGCGGAGAGCCCCCGTATCATCGGCGGTCTTGTCGAGGCGGCCGATGACCTCAGCTTTCCCGTGGTGGCTACGAACGACGTCCACTATCTGCGCCCTGAGGGCCACCGCATCCACGATGTGCTCGCAAGCGTCGGTGCGCGCATGGCGCTGCCAGGACCCTACGACCGGCCCAACGCCGAACTGTGGCTCAAATCCCCCACAGAGATGCGCCGCCTGTTCGCCGGGTGCGAACGTGCCTGTGACGCGACTCTCGAAATCGCTTCGATGTGTGCCGATTTCGAGCTGCCGCTCGGGCAGTTCCACTTCCCGGGAGCCGATTTGCCAAGGGGCGAGACGGCGTATTCGGTGCTCGCCAAGGAGTCGTGGCGTGGGCTGGAGCGGCGCTATTCGCCGATGATCCCGGAGGCGATTCGCAGGCTGCAGCACGAGCTGACGCTTATAGACCAGATGGGGTTTGCGGAGTATTTCCTCGTGGTGAAGGAGATCGTGGACTTCGCGAAGGCGAAGAGGATCCGCTGCAGCGGACGGGGGAGCGCAGGCGATAGCATCGTCGCGTTCGCTCTGGGTATCACCGACGCGGACCCCATCGCCCATGACCTGCTCTTCGAGCGCTTCTTGAATCCCGAGCGCCGGCAGATGCCCGACATCGACGTCGACTTCGACTCCGCGCGACGCGACGAGGTCATCGAGTTCATCTATCGGCGGTTCGGCTCCGAGCACGTCGCTATGGTAGCCACCGTGCAGACCACCACGGCCAGAAGCGCTGTGCGTATTGCGGCTCGAGCGTTCGGACTGCCAATCGCAGAGGTCAACTCGCTTTCCCGCTATCTGCCATGGGTGAGCGCGCGCAAGATCAGGGAGGTGCTTGAAACCTATCCCGAGTGCCGCGATCACCCGCTGCATGAGGCGCGCTACGCGCCCATTCTCGAGATCGCCGAACAGCTCGACCGCACGCCGACTCACCTCGGCACCCATCTGGGCGGCTTCATCATCACCCGAGACCCGGTGGCGAGCTGGATGCCGCTTCAGTGGGCGGCCAAGGGGGTGGTCGTCTCGCAGTACGACAAAGACGATATCGAGGCGCTCGGACTCGTGAAGATGGACATTCTCGGTCTACGGATGCATTCGGCCATCTCGTCAGCGGTCGAGATGGCACGCGAGCGTGTGGGAGTCGCTGCGGTCCCTGAGCCGTTCGAACTGCCTAAGGACGATCCGCGTGTCTACGAGATGATCGCTGCGGCGGACTCAGTCGGGATGTTCCAGCTTGAGAGCAGTGGCCAACGCAATCTGTCGACACGGCTGAAGTCGAACCGCTTCGAAGACATCATCGCTCAGATCTCGCTGTTTCGGCCCGGACCACTCGAAGCCGAGATGATCACCCCGTTCATCCGCCGTCGGCATGGAATCGAGCCGGTGACGGTTCCGCATGAAAACATGCGAGAGGTACTTGCCGACTCGTATGGCGTCATCGTCTACCAGGAGCAGGTCTTGCTCGTTGCACGCGAAGTCGCGGGCTTCACGCTGGCCGAGGCGGATTCGTTGCGTCGTGCCATGACCAAGGGACGGAGCCGCGAACAGATGGAGGCGATCCGCGCTCACTTCTTGGAGAAGGCGATGGCGCGCGGGGTAGATGCTGAGGTGGCTGCTGAGGTCTTTCGGCAGCTTGAGGGTTTCGCGGCGTACGGCTTCAACAAGGCGCATGCCGCGTGCTTCGCGGTGGTCTCCTACGCCAGCGCATGGCTGAAAACGTACTACCCGGCCGAGTTCAGCTGCGCGATTCTGAACCACGAACCTATGGGCTTCTACACGCCTCGGCTTGTGGTCAACGACGCACGACGCCATGGCATCGAGATTCTGGCTCCCCACGTCAACGACAGCGCCGTCGACCATACGGTCGCCTCGGATGGGGCGGCCATCCGTATCGGCCTGAAGGATGTCCATGCGATGACGGCTCGCCTTCTTGCAACGGTTCCGGTGGAACGCGCGGTGCGGCCCTTTCGGGACCTCGCTGACTTTGTGCGCCGTACACGTGCCGAGCTGCCGGCGGCGGAGTCGCTCATCCGCATCGGGGCACTCGACGGGCTCGGGACCACCGGGGCGGGCAGGCCGCCGACGCGCGATGAAATGCTTGCGCTCCTACCTGAACTCAAGGCGGTTATCGCGCGCGAGGGGGTCGCCGGTGACGACACCTTGTGCCTCGCGCCGGCGCGAATCCGGCCGCCTGAGGATCCGGACCACGTGAGCGGTTGGGGCGTGGCGCGCAGGCTTTCAGCCGAACTTGAGCTCACGGGACTCTCTCTCACGAGCCACCCGTTGGATTTGGCAGAGGCCGACCTCATCGCACGTGGGGTCACCTTCGCACGCGACCTGCGCGGCCTACCTGACCGCACGAGGGTGCGCGTGGCCGGAGTCCGAGAGCGGGCCCAGACCCCACGGACGCGCTCGGGGAAGCGAACGTGCTTTCTCACGCTGGAGGACGCCACCGGTTTGCTCGACGTAGTGGTGTTTGAGGATGCGCTTCAGCGCGCCGGCGACGCCATAGTGAAGCATCGCGCCTACCTCGTGGATGGGACCTTGCAGAACAATCACGAACGAGGTCTCGCGATTGTGGCCGAAGACGTGCGGCCCTACGTCGTAAGATCACCGGGCGGCTCTCCGGTACGGCTGCGCCGGGGCGTGCCGAGCGGACCGATGGGTCCGTCCCTTGGTGGTGCCGGAGCGCCCGAAGAGGAGTCGTGGGCCGCAGCTGAATCCGAAACGGCCGGAGCGTGACGCCCCAGCCGCCTCGTTTCATGCAGCGAAGACCCGGAGAGCTCTACTGGGCCGGATCGATAGTGTCGGAGACCTCAGTGACTTCGGTCATCTCGATCTCGGGACCTGCCATGCGGATGGATGCTCCATCCAGGAGGGTACCTACGATCATGACCGTCTTGCCCTCCAGCGGCTTGAGTTCCTGTTCGAAAGCGGGACCGTTGGCAAGTACCGCGACGGTTGCGCCGACGTTACCCTCCGCCTCGGTTCCACCCTTGATCGCCCAAAACCCACCCTCAAGATCGACCCACTCGAGGGTTCCGAGCGCCTGAGCCGTTCCATCCTCCAACTCATACAGTCCCAAAGCCAGCCGCGAACCCGCCGCGGGGGACTCCGCCGGAGGAGATTCGACAATCGGAGCCGGCTCAGGTTCGAGACCGGACTGTGGCCCAGAGCATCCGACAGCTACGGACAGGGTCCCGACCAGTGCTGCCGCTACCAACGCCTTGAGAAGCATTCGGCCTCCTCGGATCGAAGTTGCAGTGTTCGCACCCACTTGGACGACTGAAACCAGCCGGCGGTTCACCGAGCTAGGGCCCAGGCACAGGGACGAGGACCCGGTATGAGTCAAAGACCAGCTCGGGGATGGGCGTGAGCGTCGTCTCGGTGCGAAGGGTGCCGGAAAACGCACAGTAGGCGCCCACCAGAGGGGCAAGGTCCGGAGCGCTTCGATTGCCGTCCTCTTGAACGAGAACGACAAGAATGCGCGCATCGGTGGACGGTTCTTGAGAGGGAGTCATGTCCGCCAAGCCGAAGAAACCGCCCTGGTCGCGACGGAATACCAGCGTGCCGACGGCAGTGGCTTCGTTCTGGTCTCCGGTTCGCGTGAGTCCGGGGCGCGACACCGACTCGGCTTGCCGGCCAGCCGGAACCCCGGTCGTCACAGGGTCCTCAGGTGGAGGAGCACAGCCTGGTGCCATGAGGACACAAGCGACCGCTGCAGCCATGATGACGCGGTGAGGATTCATCTCTCGGGACCCTTGCGATCGGTTAGCTCGGTGCCGAATCGTACCGCATCATGCCCAAACCTCTTCCGAATCGCATCGATGTTCTCCACCAGTCCGGTTCGCCCTACCTTTGTTACGGCCGGGTCCGCCCCGAACAGGTCCAACTGCGTGGCGGGTGTGGAAAGCCCCGAGACGCCGACGCCAAGTAAACGCAGCCCCACCCCGGCCGACCACGTATCCCGCAAGAGGTCGAGGGCGACCTCGCCCACGATAGTCTCATCGTTCGTTGAGTCGGCAAGCGTCTTGCGGGCTGTGCGCGTGGTGAAGTCGCCGAAACGAAGCTTCACCGTCACGGTTCGTCCGGCGACTCCCTTGGACCGCAGGCGCGAGCATACTCGCGAGACAAGGTCTTGGAGTTCATGCTCAACCTCTGCCACGGTGCGCTTGTCCGTAGCGAAGGTTCTCTCCTTCGAGACCGACTTCACGGCCTCGTTGTCTCGAACGGGACTCGGATCTACCCCTTGGGCGCGGAGCACGTAACCGAGGCCATCCACGCCAAGCACCGAACGGGCCGTCATCTCGTCGAGCGCAGCCAGGCTCCCCAGGGTGTGGATTCCCAGGGCCTGAAGCCGATCCGTGGTTCGGGGTCCGATGCCGCCCATGGCGCGAACCGGCAGGGGCGCCAGGAACTGCGCCTCCTCACCGGGCCACACCACGGTGAGACCATCGGGTTTGTCGTGGTCTGATGCGATCTTGGCCACCGTCTTGGATGTCGCAACTCCCACCGAGGCGGTAAGCCCAAGAAGCGCGACATCGGCCCTGATCCGGCGGGCGATCTCTACGGGATGCTCGCCTGCGTAGCGCCCGGAGGTGACGTCAAGGAATGCCTCGTCCACAGACACAGGCTGCACGAGGGCCGCGTGGTGCTCGAAGATGCGAAACACCGCATCGGAAAGCTCCTTGTACCGCGAGAACCGGGGTGGCGCCCACACCGCATCGGGACACAGCGAGGCGGCCCTGACCGAGGGCATGCCCGAATGCACGCCGAAAGCGCGTGCCTCGTAACTTGCGGTCGATACCACCCCTCGTCGAGAGCTGTGACCCCCCACGATGACCGGTCGGCCGCGCCACTCGGCGTGATCCAGCTGCTCGACGGCGGCGAAGAAGGCGTCCAAATCCACGTGCAGAAGCGCGCGGGCGCTCCACGGAGGAAGAATCGTCGCATCGACGTCGATCACTGAAACTGTCACCTCTTGCGGTTGCACTGACACCATCGAGTGTATCCGCTGTACGGGTAGAATGGACCAGGTCCTAACTGCCCCTCGTGACGGGAGTCGCATGCTCATAGGAGCGCACGTGTCGGTCTCGAAGGGCTATGGTGCCGCACTCGACTATGCCCAAGACGTGGGATGCGAGTGCATCCAGCTCTTCGCGAAGAGCCCTCGGCAGTGGAAGGGCGCGGCGCTGGATTCGGACGCGGCCCAAGCGTTCGTGGCCGATAGAGCGGCACGAGGATTCGGTCCCGTGTTCACTCACACCGCCTACCTCATCAACCTGACCACGGACGATCCGATCATGCGCGAGAAATCCGTGGTCGCATTGGCTGACGAACTGCGTCGAGGTGCAGCACTTGGGGTCGATGGGGTTGTGACCCACCTCGGGACCGACCCGAAGGCCGATCCCGTGGTCGCGGCCGTCCGCTGCGGGAAAGCGATCACCGAGGCGTATGAACTCGCGGCAGTCAGTCCTGACCGTGCGCGGCTGCTCCTCGAGAACACCGCGGGAGCCGGGAGCACGTTCGGCGGCTCGGTGAGGGAGCTGGCCTCAGTGATCGCAGCCACGGAGTTGCCGCCTGAGGTGATTGGCATCTGCTTCGACACATGCCACGGTTTCGCATTCGGGGACGACCTGTCCACTTCGGTGGGCTGGGTCGAGCTGGTGTCAGAGATGAGAGAGGTCCTTGGGCTGGACCGGGTCGGACTCATTCACGCCAACGACTGCATGTTCGACCGGGGTAGCCACCGTGACCGACATGCGTGGATAGGCGATGGCTCCATCGGAACCGAGGGCTTCCGTGCCATGATCTGCGAGCCCGATCTTGCGCAGGTTCCCGTGGTCACCGAGATGCCGGGCGAGGTGCCCGAGAAGGATGCGACCAACATCGCTCGCCTCAAGGCGCTTCGTGTAGCGTGCTCGTGATCACAGAGGACATGCCTTTGTGCTCGGGTCACGGTTGCCGCCTTCGGTCTGCGGCTCTACGATAGGAGCGCGTCGTCACGCGCAGGTGGTTCGCGCGTTCGCACACACTCGACGAGGGGTAGGCCATGCCGTTCTTCCTGATCGGAAAGGGACCCGACGATTCGCTCCGGCTCCTTGCTGAGGGTGTCTTCGAGACCCGCGCCAGTGCCATGAGCGAGCTATCGCGCGTCACGGCAGATCCCGGGTTCGATGCGTGGGATTGCGAGGTACTGGTCGCGGACCTGGACGCTGCCACCCCCGTGCTTCTTGTCAGGCCGGCGGCATCGCAGGTTGTTGAGCCCGAGGAGGTTGAGCCGGCCGACGAGGTTGGGCCGACCGACGAGGTTGGGCCGTCCGAGGGTGAACCGGCCGAGGATGACGGTGCTGTCGCAGCCGATACGCAGGCCACACCCACCGTCGATGAGGCGGACGAGTCGCTCGCCGCGGTGATCGAGGGGCTGGACGATGAGAGCGACGCTGCCCCCGACCTCAAGGAGGCGCTCCGCCGGTCCGCGGTCAGTCTGGAGGCCGAGGGCATCGTGGCTCCCGAGTCCGTCGGGCCGGTTGAGCCCGACGAACCCGATCTGCCCGCCGAGGAGGAGCCGGTCGATGAGGGCGCCGACCCGCTCGCGGAGCCTCCGTCAGACGCCATGGTGGTTGAGGCCCAGATCGAGGGTGCCGACGAAGGCTCTTGGCCTTGGGCCGTTAAGCCGGATGTCTCGCCGCTTGATCTCGATGCTCTGGACGAGCCGGGAGACGACGAGGGTTCGCTCGTGAGAGCACCTGGGGATGATGCGACGATGGCGTCGTCCCGCCCGGTCATTCTCGGCGCGTACGACGAGGTCGCTACCGTGTCTGAGGTCGACGTATTGCTGCCTCCCGCGGCTGATGATCAGTCTGCACCGGGGCCGGATGGTGCCGAATCGTCACCTGTCAGCGAGCCGCACAAGCCCGAGATTCCTGTCCCGCCGGTGATTCCGCCTTCGTCGCCCGCGAGCCTGCCGGCGGCCGACAACACGGGCGACTCAGCTGCCGCGGATCCGACCGCAGGCGAGTCCGCCCAGGTTTCCGATGACCTCGACGTCAGTTCGACGGTGGCGGGTGACTCGGATTTCGTCGACCTTCCGCCCGTTGTGGCCACAGATCCGCTCGACACGATGACCTGTGATGACTGCGTCTACCACGACACGTGTCCCAACAAGGGCCAGCGTGACCCTGCCAGCTGCGGGTCGTTCCAGTGGATGTGACGGGAGCCCAGTGACCCCAAGGCCGGTACAGACGTTCCCGTTCTCGGCCATCGTCGGCCAGGAGGCACTGAAGGCGGCACTCATCCTCAACGCGGTCGACCCCCGCGTCGGCGGCGTCCTGATTCGCGGCGAGAAGGGCACGGCCAAGTCGACCGCAGTTCGCGCGCTCGCCAGCGTGCTGCCCGCGATCGTTGTCGTAAGCGGGTGTCGCTTCGGCTGCGACCCTGCAGAGCCCTCGTCATGGTGCACGGAATGCCGCGAGAGGCGTGAAGAGGGCACGTTGCCCAAGGAGTCGCGCCTTCCACACATCGTCGAGTTGCCCGTGTCTGCCACGGAAGACCGTCTGGTGGGGACGCTCGACTTCGAGGCGGCGCTCAAGAGGGGAGAGCGTGAGTTCCATCCCGGTCTTCTTGCAGCGGCGAACCGCGGCATCCTCTACGTCGACGAGGTCAACCTCCTTGACGATCACCTCGTCGACACCCTGCTCGACGCCGCTGCCATGGGCGTGAACACCGTGGAGCGTGAGGGCGTTTCCCTGCAGCATCCTGCGCGCTTCATTCTGGTTGGGACGATGAATCCCGAGGAAGGCGACATTCGTCCGCAGCTGCTCGATCGGTTCGGGCTGTGTGTCGAGGTGGAAGCGATGAGGGAGCCGGAGGCGCGCGTCGAGATCATGCGTCGCCGTCACGACTTCGAAGAGGACCCGACGGGCTTCGCGCGTTCTTGGGAGGACGCTGAGGGAGAGCTGCGGACTCGGATCAAGCATTCCCAACTGCGCGCAGGCACCGTCAAGACACCCGAGGAGATCCTCTACGCGATCGCAGACCTTGCGATACGCGCGAAAGTGGACGGACACCGTGCCGACAGCGTGATGGCACGCGCCGCGGCGGCCCATGCGGCCCTTGACGGTCGCGGCGAGGTCTCTCTTGCCGACGTTGAGAGTGTGGCGGCCTTGGTTCTGGCGCACCGGCTTCGGCGCATGCCGTTCGATGACGTACGCGCCGACACTGACTCACTGCGCGATTCGCTCGTCCGAGCCCTATCGGGCGACAGCCCCGTGGGTGAGCCGAGCGCATCGAGTCCGACGGGTCCGGGACAGGGACAGGCAAGCATCTTTGAGTCGGTGGGCTCGATCGATTCGGCTTCCAGTGAACCCGCTATGCCTGACGTGGCATTCGAGTCGGCGATGGACCGAACGAGACGCTCGATCGCCGGCCGGAGGCAGGAGAGCGTCGTTGACGACGGGCGGGGCCGGTACGCACGCTCCGAGATGGCCAAGGGAGCCGTGCGGATGGGCGACGTCGCCCTTGATGCCACCATCCGGGCCGCAGCGGCGACTCCCAACGACACGGCTGACTCCGGGCTCGCGGTGTCCGTCGGCTCAGACGACATTCGTACGAAGGTCCGCACCCGCAAGGTGGGGGCTTCAATCGTGTTCTGTGTGGATGCAAGCGGTTCGATGGGGGCATCGAAGCGCATCGAGGTTGCCAAGGCCGCTGTGCTTGAGTTGCTGGTCGACGCATACCAGCGTCGTGACAGGGTTGCGCTTGTCTCGTTCAGGGGCAATGGCGCAGACGTCGTCCTGGCGCCCACTGGCAGCGTCGAACTGGCGAACCTGAAACTGCAGGGGCTTCCTACCGGTGGTGCCACTCCACTCGCGGCCGGCATTTTGAAGTCCCTACTCCTACTCGAAACCGAGATCCGGAGGCAGCCTGATACCGTGCCCTGGCTCGTGCTGGTGACCGACGGCCGCGGGAACGTGGGCGTGGATGGCGGCGTCGGCAGCGATGACGCGAAGTCGGCCGCGGTCAAGCTGCGCGCCGCCGGCGTGAACGCCCTGCTCATTGACACGTCGGCATCAGCTGCTGGCGGCGGATCGGCTCGCGAGATAGCGCGCATGTCGGGGGCGGAGTATGTGAGATTGGCGTCGCTTGGAGGTGGCGACCTCGCGCGCACGATACGCGAGCGTGTGTGAGGTGGCTTGCGCACGCGGGAGTGGAGTATAGTGTGAGGCATACGTCTTGACCACGTCGCAGTAGTTGAAGCATTCGTCGTCGTAGAACAGGAGTCGTCATGGTCATCCGTGCTGGATGGTCCGCAGTTGCGCGCGCGTTGTTGTCCGCGCTTCTGGTGGTAGTCTTGGTCCCCGTCGGGATCGCGCCCGCCAAGACCCTGAGGCCTGGCCCCCCCTTGCCGGTCGGGACCTCCCCGAAGGGTCTGGCTATCGGGGATGTGAACGGCGATGGCCTCAAGGACATCGTGACGGCCAACTACGCCGATCGATCCTTCACGGTACTTCTGCAGAGCGGAGGAGGTGCATTCAGCCCTGGCGTGCGGGTTCCCCTCACGGGCGCCCCTGGCACGAACGTCTTCAGCGCGCCTGCATCGGTCTTCATCGCTGACGTCATCACCGGGGACAATCTGTCCGAAGTGATCGTCGGCGATTCCATGAGCCAGGAGCTGTACGTGTTTCGGCGCAACCCGTCCGGCGGCTTCGACTATCTGTTGTCGCTTCCCGCGTATTACGACGCGTACTGGCTCGTAAGTAGCGGACCTGCTGCGCCAGGCTTCGGGTTCGACGTAGGCACCGTCGACGCACCGGGCAATCTCGGCATCGCCGTCCCCGTCTTCCACTCGCTCGCCAACGGCGACGAGGGCGGCACGATCGTGTATCGGCGGACAGTCGACGGCGGCGGAGAGCCCGTCACCAATGGCATGACCGTGACCCGCAAGGGCTTTCTTGCCGCACGAACTGACGGCGACGGCCTCCCGCTCAGCACGATTGCGGCCGATGTCGGGGATGACGGGTCCCCTGCCGCCATTCCCCCCCGATACCTGTGGAGCCCGCGCTCTGACAGCTCGCACAACTCCGACGAGGTGTTCGATACCACGGGCATTCGCACGATCTCGGGTAATCGGTTCAGCCGCATCGTCTTTGCGGCTATGCGAAACAACTTCATCGCCTACAGCGGAAACGACGGCGCCACGTGGCGGCCGGTCATTCAGCTGACGGCTGAGCAACCCTACGCCACCTCGATCGTATGGGACACCGAGTCCAGTGCGTTTGTCGTTGGCCCGGGCGGCAAGGTCGCACACGTGTCGAGGCTTCCGGATCCGGCAGTGGAGGTTCCGTCAGAAGAGAACAGATTGCCATTAGTGAATCTTCTGGGCGCGGCCTCTCCATCGCCGGGCGAGCTGCTGACCTGCGGCGCTGGCGGTTTTGTCTTCCAGACCAACAAGGCCTTCCAGGGCTCAACCGAGATATCCGTCACCGCTCTCACCGGAGACCTTCATGCCATCGCCGTCCGTCCGGCGGGTGACCGCGCGGTAGCTGTTGGTGACAGCAGTCTTCCGGGCGGTTCGGTTGGTATGCTGCTGGACTCGGGCGCGTCTTGGTCGGGAGCAGCCACAGCGATCTCTGCCAGCATCACCGATGAACTGCGCGCCGTCGCTTGGGCGGACAACTCTATCGTGATGGCCGTCGGAAACGACGGCCTCATCTATCGGTCCACTGACGCCGGTGTGACGTGGAGCTCCCTAGTTTCGCCGTTTGGAGCCACAGTCGACCTTCGCGGAATCAGCTTCCACACGGGTGGCCGCGGTGCCATCTCTGCAGCCGGTGGGCGCATTCTGGTCACAACGGACTCTGGTGCCTCATGGACGACACGGACTGTTTCCAGCGACCATTGGAACACGCATCGAACGATCGTCGACGGATTGGGCAACCCGTTCTCAGCGGCTATCGGAGACGTCAACGGTGACAACTGGCCTGACTTCGGAATCGCCGGATTCCAGTCCGGTGGCTTCCTGCCTTTCTACCTTGGTCGCGGAGGGCAATCGAACCTATCGGTGGGACTCTCACAGCCCGACCTACTTGGCGAGATTCGCGACGTGAAGATCGGTGACCTCAATAGTGACGGTCTCAACGATGTCGTCGGAGCTTCTTACAGGACCGGTCAGGTGGGAATCTCGTACCAGAACTCGATCGGTCAACTCGCGCCCGTCACCCCCTCTACCACATTCCGCACGGGCAACGACATTTCGCCGGCGCCCGTTGCGGTGGCCATCGGGGACCTGAACCAGGATTCGAGGAACGACCTCATCGTTGCCAACAGCTACAACCTGGGAGACGCGGCCTTCTTGCGTTCTACGGGTTCAGTGGGAATCTACAAGCAGCAGGATAACGGGGTTATGCGCTTCCTGGGTGACATCGACGTCGGTCGTCAGCCGAGCGCCGTTGCCATCGCGCAGCTTGATGCGGACGCGCCGCTTGAAGTGGTCGTCGCCAACGCGCGGGACAACACGGTCCAGATTCTGAAGTACGGGCCACCCAATCCGCCGAAGGTGACGAGCGTCTCACACCCGACCACGAGCACGTTCAGTTCGTCGCGCTACTTCTACGCACAGCTTGAACCTCCTGCGGATTTCGACGGGGTTGAGGGCTTCTACTATCGCCTGGATAAGTCGCCCACCGCGGCCTTCACTCCGACCACCTGGGGGTTCACAACCGGGACCTCGCTTGCCGTCGATCTCATGGCTGCCGCGACGGAGCTTGGTACTGAGCCGTGGGGGCAGTGGTACCTCCACGCCGTAACCAAGGATGTACTGGGCGACGTCAGCGTCGCTGTCGACTACCCGTTCCTCGCAGACATGGAGCCGCCGACCACGCCCGTCCCGGACGACGGTGTCGCAACCTACACGGCCAGTCCCCGCAGAACCTTCACCTGGGCCCCCTCGGTCGATGCGCTGTCAGGGCTCTCGCACTACATGGTTTCGATCAACGCCAGCTCCGAGGCGCCGGCGGATCTGGCGGCGGTTGAGACCACGCTCACTACCACGCAGTTCACCGTTGATGGCCTGTCGGATGGCGTCCACACCTTCCGCGTGCGCGCTCGTGACAAGGCGGGCAACTACAGCGCCATCGGGCTACACAAGGCCTACGTCGACGCCGCTCCACCGGAGCTGTTCGTCAACGAGCCTCCGGATCCGGTCGGTGTCACCCCGACGTTCACTATCCGCGCCACCGACGGCGCTGAGGTCACCCGAATCACCTTGAGTATCGATGGAACGGTCCTTCTGAGCCAGAACGTGTCCGGAACTTCGGTGACCACCACGATGACTCCGAACCTGTCCTCGTACGCTCAGGGACCGCATACCTTGACCATCGAGGCGTACGACCTGTTGGGCCACCGAGGCGTGTTCACCCGTACGATCAGCCTGGATAAGTCCGGACTGCGGCCGATCATCACATCTACGTCACACCCGAGTGAAACGTCTTTTGCGAACACATACGTCTTCCTAGGCCAGATTCTGGCGGCCCCTGATGTCGTGTCCGGTGACGGCTACTACTACGTGATGGATCGGTCTTCCAACACGGTACCAACGGCTGGCAGCGACTACACAGCGACTGGTTCCCTCAACATCAACCTTGGTGGCGTGGCCGACGAAATGGGCATGTCGAGCGTCGAGGGCACGTGGACCCTGCATGCAGTCGGTCGCGAGAAGAACGGGTCCATCGGTTCGGCGGTTGCCCGTCGCCAGATTCTGGTCGATACCATCGCGCCAACCGGCGTAACCCCCGACGATGGCGTCGCCAGCTGGAGCACCAGCCCACGGCGTGTGTTCAAGTGGAATCCGGCGGCGGACTCACTTTCCGGTGTTGCACGGTATTGGGTTTCGGTCAACGCCAAGTCCACATCCGCCACTGATCTTGCCGCGGTGGAGACCAGCCAGAATGTCACCAAGTTCACCGCAGACGGACTGACTGATGGCGTTCACACGTTCCGGGTCCGCGCGCAGGACTGGGCGGGCAACTACGGTCCCATCGGCACGCACTACGCGTACGTCGACGCTGCTCCACCCACTGCTGCTTTCGGCAGCGTCTCGTCTGCTATCGGTGCCAAGCCCTCGATCCCGGTCAAGGCAAGTGACGGTGCGGGCGTGACCAAGCTCGTCTTGAAGCTCGACGGCAAGACCGTGGTGACAAAGTCCACCGCAGGGACCTCGATCTCTACTACGCTGACGCCGAGCCTCACGAAGTTCTCTAGCGGCCGGCACACACTGTCGCTCACGGCCTACAGCAGGATGGGCCACACCACGACGGTGAACCGAACCGTGATACTCGACAAGACCGCGCCCTCAGCACGGGTCAGCTCCTCTGCCTCAAAGCGAACCGTCTCGGTCAGGATCGGCAAGATCTCTCAGTACGGCAGGATGGTCGTGACGATCGACGGCAAGCGGGTCAGGAACACCATCGTCAAAGCAGGCAGTAGCTACACGGTGAAATACACCGTTCCCGCGCGCACGTCAGGATCTCAGTTCCGAAGCGTCAAGTGGAGCGTCAGGCTCACTGACCCCGTCAATAACGTGAGGACGTACTCGGGCTCAGCCAGAGTCAAGTTCTTCGACATGATCAAGCTCGGGCCCGACACCGTTCAGATCGTCTACTACTGATACGAACTCCAGAATGTGCAACGAAGGCCGGCCCGAGGATTCGGGGCCGGCCTTCGTGTCTCACCCGCTTGGAGTGGGCCGGTAAGCGGGGTTCTGTCGTGGACGACCATCTATCTGGGACGCACGTCGCCGTACGCCTCACGCGGGCTAACCCGAGCGTCGGTCGGGCCGACCTTGGCCGCTCCTATTTGCCCTTGCTCCGGGTGGGGTTTGCCAAGCCGCCACGTTGCCGTGACGCTGGTGCGCTCTTACCGCACCGTTTCAGCTTTTCTCCCGCCTTGCGGCGGGGGAGTCTTCTTTTCTGTGGCACTTTCCGTCGCGTCGCCGCGCCCTGCCGTTAGCAGGCACCCTGCCCTGTGGAGCCCCGACTTTCCTCACGAACCCGAAACGGGATCGCGCGGCCGTCTGGCCCACTCCGTCGCCCATTCTAGCAGCCCGATACCCCGTGGCCGCCCCAGTGAGCGCTACGGCGCGTCGTGACGGCCCTGGGACTGCAGCTTGGCCCAGGAGTCCTTAAGTGACAGCGTGCGGTTGAAGACGAGGGCACCGCTCCCGGAGTCCGGATCAGGGCAGAAGTATCCTACCCGCTCGAACTGGACGGTCTGGCCCACGGGAACCTGGAGCAACGATGCCTCGACGAAGCAACCGCGCTCAATCGTTTCTGATGCCGGATTGAGATCGTCGAAGAGGTCACGACCTTCGGAGCCAGGGTAGGCAACGGCGAACAGGTGGTCGTACAGCCTGACTTCGGCCTCGATCGCATGTGCCGCCGAAACCCAGTGAAGCGTTGCCTTGGGTCGCCGCCCGTCGGGAGCTGAGCCCCCGCGTGTCGACTCATCGTAGCTACACCTCAGCTCGATCACCTTGCCCATCGGATCCTTGATGACCTCGTTGCAGGTGATGAAGTACGCGGACCGCAGCCGAACCTCGCGTCCCGGAGCCAGACGAAAGAACTTCTTGGGGGGGTCCTCCATGAAGTCCTCGCGCTCGATCCACAGCTCGCGCGTGAACGGCACTTCACGGGTTCCGGCGTCCGGATCCTCCGGGTTGTTGGGTGCATCCATCATCTCGACGAGTCCCTCGGGGAAGTTCTCGATCACGACCTTCAGCGGGTCAAGGACTGCGAAACGACGCTGAGCGGTGCGATTCAGCACGCTGCGAACGCAGTGTTCCAGCATCTCGATCTCGACGACCCCGTCAGACTTGGCCACGCCGATCATCGCGGCGAAGTCGCGAAGTCCCTGGGCGGGAAAGCCGCGTCGCCGCAGCCCCGACAGAGTCGGCATGCGGGGGTCATCCCAGCCGCGCACGTGCTCATCGTTCACAAGCCGGAGCAACACGCGCTTGGAAAGCACCGTGTGCGTCAGATTGAGACGTGCGAACTCGTACTGGTGAGGCGTCGAAGGCACCGGAAGATGCTCGATGAACCAGTCGTACAGTGGTCGGTGGTCCTGGAACTCCAGCGTGCATACCGAATGAGTAATGTGTTCGATCGCATCGGACTGACCATGTGCGAAATCATACGTGGGATAGATGCACCACGTGTCACCCGTGCGAGGATGCTCCGCGTGCATGATGCGATAGATGATCGGATCGCGCAGGTTGATGTTGCCGGAAGCCATATCGATGCGCGCCCTAAGGACCTTCTCGCCGGTTGCGAACTCTCCGGCACGCATTCGGGCGAACAACTCGAGGTTCTCCTCAGGCGAACGATCGCGCCACGGGCTGGGCTTGCCCGGGTCCTTGAGCGTGCCGCGATGCTCGCGAATCTCCTCGGCGGTGAGGTCGTCGACGTACGCGTTTCCGGTACTCACCAGATGGCATGCCCAATCGTAGAGCTGCTCGAAGTAGTCCGAGGCGAAGTACAGATGCTCGCCCCAGTCAAAGCCCAGCCAGCGCACGTCGGTCTGAATCGCGTCGACGTACTCCTGCTCTTCCTTGACGGGGTTGGTGTCGTCCATGCGCAGGTGGCATCGGCCACCGAACTCGTTGGCGATGCCGAAGTTCAGGCAGATGGATTTCGCGTGGCCGATGTGGAGATGCCCGTTGGGCTCCGGCGGGAACCTCGTGACAACGGACTCGCAGCGTCCTTCGAGCAGGTCAGCTGCCACAATCTCGCGGATGAAGTCGGTACGCTCGGGGGAGGGACTCGTTTCACTGTTCATGGGGAGTGAGGATAGCAAGAAACCCCCCTCTGTGTCAGAAGGGGGTTTCTGAATTCGTGGTAGCCCGTACGGGATTCGAACCCGTGATCTCCGCCTTGAGAGGGCGGTGTCCTAAACCGCTAGACGAACGGGCCATACATGGCAGGGGTACTAGGGCTCGAACCTAGACTCTCCGGAACCAGAATCCGGCGTGTTGCCAGTTACACCATACCCCTGTACCTTGCCTGCGCCGAGCCGCGGCGCGAGAAGGTATCCTACCGACGCCCTGAGCCACTGTCAACTCAGATGCGAGGCTGACTGAGCAGTACACGGGCAGCTTCGATGCGGGCAAGCGACGTCTGCTTCCCCAGCAGCTCAAGCGTCTCGAAAAGGGGAGGCGACACGGTACTACCGGTCACTGCCACGCGGACAGCCTGGAAGGCCACCTTGGGCTTCACGCCCACCGCCTCAGGGACCAGACGAAGCGCCTCTTCGATGGACGATGCCGTGAAGTCGCATGCTTCGAGCGCATCTGCGGCCGCCTGAAGTGCCTCGGGAGCGCCCTCCTTGGCGAGGACCTTGTCGCGGGTGTCTTCGTCGATGACGGGCTCCTCGAAGAAGAACCTGACCTTCTCGGCCACTTCATCCAGTCGCTTCACACGCTCGGCTATCAGCGGGGCCAGAGCGCGGTACCAGTCGCGCCGCCCGGATACGTCCTGAGCGGTAGTCAGGCCTGCGCGGATCAGCCAGGGCGCGATCGCATCCACGAACTCACCGTCGCCCATCTCCCGAAGGTAGGCACCGTTCATCCACTCGAGCTTGTCAGGATCGAAGATGGCCGGGTTCTTGGAGATTCGATCCAGGGAGAAGGTGGCCTTGAGAACCTCGGGCGGAACGATGGTCGTCTCGCCGTCGAGAGACCAGCCCAGCAGCGCAAGGTAGTTGAGCATCGCCTGGGGCAGGAAACCCATCTCCTCGTACGCCTCGACGGAGGTGGCCCCGTGACGCTTGGAGAGTTTCTTGCCGTCCGCCCCCCAGATCATCGACAGGTGGGCAAACGCCGGAACCGCGTGGCCCAGCGCCTCGAACACAAGGATCTGACGTGGGGTGTTGGCCAGGTGATCGTCGCCGCGGATGATGTGCGTGATCTCCATAGTGGCATCGTCAACAACGGTGGCGAAGTTGTAGGTGGGAGATCCGTCGCTTCGCGCAAGGACGAAGTCGTCCATCGCTTCGATCGGGAACTCGGTGGCACCACGTACCGCATCGTCGACAATGACCGGACCCCGGCCAAGCGGCACCGCAAGGCGCCACACGTGCGGTTCGCCAGCGGCGACTCGTTCGTGAGCGCCCGCGGCGTCGCGGCACGTCCGATCGTAGCCTGAGAATCCCCCGGCGCTCCTCGCGAGGTCCCGTTTGGCGGCGAGCTCGTCGGGGGAGCAGAAACAGGGGTAGGCGTTACCGGTGGACTTCATGCGCTCCAGTGCGTCCGCGTAAGCGGGGCCACGCTGCGTCTGGAAGTACGGGCCGTGGTCGCCACCGACCTCAGGACCCTCGTCCCAGTCAACGCCAAGCCACCTGAGCGACCGAAGGATCTGCTCGGTGTTCTCGGCCGTCGAGCGCTCGGGGTCGGTGTCGTCGATGCGCAGCACGAGCACGCCGGCGTTCCTGCGCGCAAACGCCCAGTTGTAGATGGCGGTTCGTGCGCCTCCAAGGTGGAGGGTGCCTGTGGGCGAGGGCGCGAAACGGACTCGAACGGACAAGAAGGGCTCCCTAATCTCAAGTGAGCGACGGGGTCAGGCGTGGTCGTCCAACGCACAGGCATCGGATTGTTTCAACAGCCACCAAGAGGCGGCGAGTGCCAGCAGGAGTGCCGACAGCCCCAAGGCGACATTCAGAAAGTCCTCTTTCGGACCGAAGATGACGAACTTCCGCGCCACGGCCACGAGGGCGGCCTCCATGACGGTAGGAATCACGTTGCGATGCAGCATGTAGGCGATCGCGATCCTGAATAGCTCGATCAAGATGAACACCTCAAGCACCGTGGAGATGACCAAGGTGAACTCGCCGGCGTTCAGCGAAAGTCCGTCAAGCGAGACTTCAAGAATCTGCATGCTCAGGGTCACAAGCGCCAGCACGCTCAGAACAACCAGCGCCGCAGAGACGACGACCTCGATTCCGAAGACGATCTTATTGAGGTACCTCTGAATGGCATTCGCCTGTGAACTGGGCACGACTTTCCCTCTCGTTCGGGGGTTCCGGCGACTTCACTTGTCGCAGTCGAGATGATACAGTAGCCGCGCTCATCGAGAGGCAGCCGCGCGCAGGCGCTGCTGCAGCGGGTCGAGGGACCGAGCCCTATGACACCCCGGCAACCGACGTGGAAGGTCGCGAACGGTGCCACGTCTCGGCAGGCAGATGTTTCGGTGCCTGGAAGATGAGGGAAGAGCCGCGCTCGTTCGCGCCGTCATTGTCGTGAGCACCGCGTGTGGCGAAGCCCCTGTCTGTCCACGGCGGGGGCATTTTCATGCCCTCGCTTCGAGAGTAGCCCCGGTGCGGGGCCGACGAAGGAGGATGCATGTCAGAGCGAGAGTACCTGTTCACGTCAGAGTCGGTGACCGAGGGTCACCCCGACAAGATGTGCGACCAGATATCCGACGCCATTCTCGATGCCATCTACGCTCGTGAGATCGAGCTTGAGGCTGAGGGTCGCGGCGATCTTGAGAACGCGCGCGTTGCCTGCGAGACCCTCATCACCACGGGTCTTGTGGTAGTCAGCGGCGAGATTCGCACCAAGGCCTACATCGACGTCCCCGCTGTCGTGCGTGACGTCATCAAGGACATCGGGTACACCCGAGCCAAGTTCGGCTTCGACTACGAGACCTGCGGCGTGATCACCACCATTCACGAGCAGAGCGCGGATATCGCGATGGGCGTCGATGAGAGTTTCGAAGTCCAGCACGGCAAAGGGTGCGACCCGATCGACCTCGTGGGCGCAGGCGACCAGGGCATGATGTTCGGCTACGCGTGCAACGAGACTCCCCACCTGATGCCCATGCCGATCTACCTTGCGCATCGACTCGCCGAGCGCCTCACTGCGGTTCGCAAGGCGGGGGTTCTGGACTACCTACGGCCCGATGGCAAGTCCCAGGTCACGGTCAAGTACGTCGACGGCAAGCCCGTGTCGGTCGAGAAGATCCTCATCTCCACCCAGCACGCCGACGGCGTCGACATCCAAGAGCTGCTTCGCCCCGATCTCATCGAGCACGTCATAAAGCCCGTACTGGACCTCGAAGGCATTCCCTACGCGAACGCCGAGATCTTCGTGAACCCCACCGGTCGGTTCGTCATCGGTGGCCCCATGGGCGACACCGGCCTCACGGGCCGCAAGATCATCGTCGATACGTATGGCGGTATGGGCCGTCACGGGGGAGGGGCTTTCTCCGGCAAGGACTGCACCAAGGTGGACCGTTCGGCCGCCTACGCGGCGCGCTGGGTCGCCAAGAACGTCGTTGCCGCAGGCCTCGCTGATCGCTGCGAGATCGAGCTTGCCTACGCTATCGGCGTCGCCCACCCGCTGTCCATCCTTGTTGAGACATTCGGGACCGAGCGGGTGCCCGTGGGCCGTATCGAAGAGGCCGTCTTGTCCACGTTCGATCTTCGCCCCGGAGCGATCATTCGCGACCTGGAGTTGCGTCGCCCGATCTATCGCAAGACCGCCGCGTACGGGCACTTCGGGCGCGACGACAAGGACTTCACGTGGGAGCGCACCGACCGCGTTGATGCCTTGGCTGCGGCAGCAGGACTCAACGACTAGTCTGACCACTGAGTGTTCTCAACCGAGGCCGCTGACGTCGCACGCTTGATGTCGGCGGCCTCGGCTATGCTGGGCGAATCACCGATTGTCGAGGGGGTGTTCAGGATCGCACAAGTGGCTCAGGTGATTGTGGACGTTGCCGCCCGCGAGCTCGATCGCGCCTTCGACTACGCGGTGCCGGTAGGTATGGATGTCGCAGTCGGGCACTGTGTAGCCGTGGATTTCGGCAACCGTCCCGCTGTTGGCTATGTGGTCGGGCTCAGCCAGACCTCTCCCTTTGAGCGGCTCAAGCCCCTGTCCGCGGTGCTCGGTGGGCCCTTCTTCGACGCAGAAGCCAGTCGCGTGGCGGAGTGGATCTCCCAAGAGTACGTGTGCCCATTGTCTGAGGCGGTCAGGCTCTTCACGCCTCCGGGCGCAACCCCGAAGGCCGTGCGCAGCTTGGCTGACGATGGTTCTGTGACCTGGAACCTGAAACGCCCGGGCGTGGGCCCCGTGGATGATCGATGGGTGAGTCTGATCGAAGGCAGTCTCTATGAGCCGTCCCGAAGAGCCACGACCCAAAGAGCGATCCTCGATGCGCTGGTGGCCGGACCCGTTCGCGTCGCGGAGTTGACCGCGGACCTCGGCAGCGTCGGCTCCGCGCTGGTGGCACTTGCCAAGGCTGAGGCGATTGAGATCACGTCTCTCAGGCGCACCCGCGGTCACGCTATGGCTCTCAAGTCAGCACCCCGGCACGCGAACCTCACCGACGGGCAGCAAGCCGCGCTCGATGCCATCATGGGCAGCCTCGACGGGAGACCCGGGGTGATTGCGCTTGATGGTGTCACGGGCTCCGGAAAGACCGAGGTCTACCTGCGCGCAATCGAGCATGTCATCTCGCTTGGGCGCACCGCGTGCGTGCTGGTTCCTGAGATATCCCTCACGCCACAAACCGTCGGGCGGTTCCGCTCGCGCTTCGGCGAGGACGTTGCCGTTCTCCATTCCCGGCTGACGCCCGGCGAGAGACTCGACCAGTGGGACCGCGTCGCAGATGGGTTGGCCCATGTTGTCGTCGGCGCCCGATCCGCGCTGTTCGCACCGCTGGGGAATCTCGGAATCGTCGTGATCGATGAGGAGCATGAGTCCTCCTACAAGCAAGAGTCCGCTCCCCGCTACCATGCCCGTGACGTCGCCGTTCGGCTGTGCGAGGAGAAAGGCGCCACCCTCGTACTGGGCAGCGCGAGTCTGAGTATGGAGACCAGATTGCGAGGCGAAGAGGGGGCATGGCGAAAGGTGGAGCTGCCAGCTCGCGTCAGTGGGCGCGCACTGCCGCCTGTCACGGTCGTCGACCTCGCAGCGGTGTTCGCTTCGGGCAATCGGTCGATGCTATCGGGTGAGCTTTGCAGTGCCCTTGGCGCGGTACGCGAATCTGCCGAGAAGGCCGTCCTGTTTCTCAATCGACGCGGCTTCGCCTCGTTTCTGCTGTGCCGTGAATGTGGACACGTTCCCTCCTGCGATTCTTGCTCGACGTCGATGACCTACCACGAGGTGGGGTCACGCCTTTCGTGCCATCACTGCGCGGCCGTCAGGGCGGTACCACCCGTTTGTCCTGAGTGCGGCAGTCCCTACCTCAGGCAGTTCGGCGCGGGGACCCAAAGGGTCGAGGCCGAACTGGAATCAGCCTTCCCGGGGTGGCCTGTCGTGCGCATGGACGCGGATACGACCACGGGACGCGGCGCTCACGAGCGTCTGCTGGCAGCGTTTGAGTCAGAGCGGTCCGCCGTCCTGCTGGGAACACAGATGATCGCCAAGGGCCTCGATTACCCTGCGGTGACCCTCGTCGGGGTGATCTCTGCCGACGTGACCCTGAATCTTCCCGACTTTCGTGCAGGCGAGCGCGCGTATCAACTGCTCGAACAGGTTGCCGGACGCGCTGGTCGTGGAGATGTCCAAGGACGGGTCATCGTGCAAACCTACTGGCCCGAGCATCCAGCGGTCAGGGCGGCTGCGGCCCACGACCCCCGCCTATTCTACGAAGCTGAGTCACGGACCAGGTTGGCGCTCGGGTACCCGCCTTACGGGCGGCTCGTCAATGTGCTCGTGCGGGGTCGCGATTCATCCTCGGTGAGCCGACACGCGGGCGAATCCGCAGACGCCCTTCTGCGGGCGCTACCCGCCGGATGGACTGTCCTTGGGCCAAGTCCCGCGCCACTGTCTCGGGTCAAGGGGGTGTGGCGATGGCACGTCTTGGTCAAGGGTCCCCGAGACGCCGCCGTGGGAGAGATTGTGTCGTCAGCCCTCAAGCCTGTTCGCCAGACGAAAGACGTCGTGACGGTGCTGGACGTTGATCCCTTGAGCCTGATGTGACCCCTCACGCTGGTACAATGTGTGCTTGACTCCTGCTCGTACGCACGCGTGAACACGCAACAACCGAACGGAACCATCGATGAATGTGATCATCTACCCCGGTCCGGCGCTCAAGCAGCGTGCCGCCGAGGTCGACCCCAGCACCGACCCCTCGCTGCCTGAACTTGCGGCTCAGATGGCGCGGGTCATGTATGACGCTCCTGGAATCGGTCTGGCTGCGACCCAGATCGGGGTCATCAAGCGCGTGGTTGTGTACGACCTCGGGGACGAAAGTCCTCGTCCGGTCGCCCTGTGCAACCCGGTGATCACCTCGACTGGAGACCAGACCGAAGTCGATGACGAGGGGTGCCTTTCGTTCCCGGGGATCTCGGTTCCCGTAGAGAGGTACCTGTCGGTGACCTGTGAGGCGGTGTCGCTCGCCGGAGAGCCTGTCACGATTCAGGCCGAGGGGCTGCACGCCCGACTGCTGCAGCACGAGATCGACCATCTTGACGGAGTCGTCATCATCGACCGGGCGGCGCCTGAAGAACGCAAGGCCGCCCTCCGGCGCTTTCGTGAAGCGCTTGAGGCGGGAGCCACGCCGGGGCAGACAGACATCGAGTCTTCCGGAGACCGCCCGGTCGCCGGATAGTGATCGCTAACCGAGTGGGGGATTCTTGATCCGCGTCGTGTTCATGGGCACGCCTGAGTTTGCTGTGCCCTCTCTTGAAGCGTTGGCCGCACGCCACGACGTCGTTTGCGCTTACTCCCGGCCCGATGCCGTGTCGAGGCGTGGTTCCGCCACCGTGCCGACACCGGTCAAAGTGCGCGCGCTCGAACTGGGCATCCCCGTGAGCCAGCCTGCTACGCTCAGGGACGCATCCCAGACGGCGGCGCTGTCCGACCTTGCTCCGGACATCATCGTTGTCGCCGCCTATGGTCTGATTCTGCCGCCCGAGATTCTCGAGGTGCCACCCTTCGGGTGCGTCAACGTACATGCGTCCCTCCTTCCGCGGTGGCGCGGGGCAGCGCCTGTTCAGGCTGCGATCCTTGCGGGGGATGCTGTCACCGGAGTCTCGATCATGCGCATGGAAGAGGGCCTGGACACTGGGCCGTACGCACGAAGCGTCGAGGTGCCTGTCGCCGAGATGTCGGCAGCAGAGCTCACCGACCAGCTCGCTCTGAGGGGCGCTGCTGCGCTGCTTGAAGTCGTCGAGGCTCTGCAGAAGGGCACCGTCGAGTGGGTGGAACAAGATGACTCGAAAGCGACCTACGCTCCCAAGATCGGCAAGGCCGATGTCGCCGTCTCACCGACGATGACCGTGGAGGAGATCGTCAAGCGCGTCCGGGCATCGGGTCCCGCAGCCCCGACTCGACTGGTAGCGGCGGGTCGGCAGCTCACCGTAGTGAGCGCCCGAGCATCGTCCTTCATGGCCGAACCAGGAATGGTCGAGTGCCGTGGGGATTTCCTCGTGCTCGGTGCCAGCGATGGGGGAGTAGAGGCCGTGATCGTCAAACCTGACGGGCGTCACGAGATGCCCGGTGGGGCGTTCGCGCGTGGATTGAACCTTGACGTCGATGCAACATGGAAGGATCTGTCATGAGTGCATCCGAAGAACGGCTCTTGGCCAGGCAGGTAGTGTCTCGTGTTCGCGAACGCTCTGCCTATGCTCATGAAACACTGGACGCCTTGTTGGCGCGCAAAGAGGTGAGCAGGACGAGCCGCGCGTTCATCACCCGGTTGGCCTACGGGACGATCTCGTGCCGAGGGACCGTGGACGCCGCCGTGGCCGACCACCTTGCTGCGGACGTACGTCTCGAATCGGTTGTCAGTGACTGTCTGGCGCTCAGCGCCTACGAGATCCTGTTCATGCGTACGCCCGCTCGTGCTGCGGTCAACGAGGGTGTTGAACTGGTCAAAGCCGTCTCACCCCGGGCCGGCTCTCTCGCGAATGCGGTTCTGAGGCGTCTGACCGAACGAGCGGACGCGTTTCCCTGGGGAGATCCGGACACCGATCTGGCTGTTCTCGCGCGCCTGCATGGTCATCCCGAGTGGATGGCTCAGATGCTCTCCGATGAGCTGGGGCGTGACGCGGCCGCTGGAGTGATGGCGGCCAACAACGAGCCGGCGCCCCTCTTCTTGGCTCACATGCCGTTTCGATCGGAGTTCGACGAAGTGATGGCCGAACTCGATCGGGCCGATTGCGGCCCCCATGCTGTCGGTCCTCAAGGGTGCATTCGCTGTGACGTCGCCGCCTCGGCGCTTTCGTCGTCGGTGCTGTCCGCGGGACGGGCTATAGCGATGGACGGCGGGGCCCAGGTCGCGGGAACGGTCGTCCCGCTGTCCCCCGGGTGCAGCGTCATCGATATCGGCGCGGGACGAGGGGGCAAGAGCCTTCTCATCGCAGCTCGGGCGCACCGAGCCGGTCACGAGGCCGGCATCACCGCGCTCGACAACCACGAGTTCAAGCTGAACGCACTGCAAGACTCGGTGAGTCAGGTGGGCGCACAGGGCATCGTCGCGCTCCTCGGCGACGCCAGTGACCCGTCCACCGTCGGCATCGCACCCGAGTCCGCTGACGCGGTGCTCGTGGACGCCCCCTGCTCGGGACTGGGCACCATGCGACGCCACCCAGACCGCAGGTGGAGGGCGCGGCCTGAGGAGATTGAAGCGCTCGCCGCCCTCGACGCCAAACTGCTTCGCACGGCAGCGAGCCTTGTGAAGCCCGGCGGTTTCGTGGTGTACTCGACATGCACCGTCGTCCGACGTGAGAACGAACAGGTCATCGGCGCGTTCTTGGCATCTAATGAGGGGTCCGGCTTTCGCCTCGACCAACTCGGTGAGAGTGAAATACCGGCGGAATGGAATCACTTCCTCTCCGCCGAGGGCTGGTTCCAGTCTCTTCCGGAACCAGGGGGGCCAGACGGCCATTTCGTCGCACGACTGGTTCGTCTGAGCTAGATGGCTTGTTGGTTCACGCACGAGAGGGAGGCTGACAGCTTGCGTACAACCCGCATCGTCGAAATGCTCGAGGTCACCGAAGCTGCCGCGCTTGCGGCAGGACGGTGGATGGGCAAGGGGGACAAGCACGCAGCGGACAATGCGGCCGTGGAGGCGATGAGGACCGCCTTCAATGGCGTCGACATCTCCGGCCGCATCGTCATCGGGGAGGGGGAGCGCGATGAGGCCCCCATGCTCTTCATTGGCGAAGAAGTGGGGCGAGGTGGCGAGGAGATCGACATCGCGGTTGACCCCCTCGAGGGCACGAACCTCACCGCGTACGGTCAGTCGAACTCCCTCACCGTGCTCGCCTTCGGGCCCAAGGGCACCCTTCTTCACGCTCCCGATACCTACATGAACAAGATCGCTGTAGGTCCCACGGCCGCTCACGTCGTACATATCGACGCTACACCCACCGAGAATATCCGAGCGGTTGCGAAAGCCATGGACCGCGACGTCGAGGACATCGTGGTGTGCGTGCTCGATCGTGATCGCCATGTCGATCTCATCGCAGAGATCAGGCAGGCTGGGGCACGAATCCGGCTCATCTCAGACGGAGACGTGTTCGGAGCCGTGGCCACGGCAATCGAAGGGACGGGCATCCACCTGTATCTGGGAATCGGCGCGGCACCGGAGGGAGTCCTCGCCTGCGCGGCCATGAAATGCATCGGGGGATGCTTCATGGGACGGTTCGCTTGGCGCAGCCCCGAAGAGAAGGCGCGCGCCGTGGACATGGGAACCTGCAACATCGATGGAGTACTCGACATGGACTGCCTCGTGAATACCGATGAGGCGGCCTTCATCGCGACAGGTGTCACCGACGGTGAGCTGCTCCGCGGTGTTCGCTACTTCGGTCAAGGGGCGCGCACTCACTCGATTGCGATGGACAACAAGACGGGCACCGTCCGCTTCATCGAGACCGTCATCCGCACCGGGGACGAACGCTTCTGGGTTCGCATGGATTAGCCTCGCACCGCACATTCCGCGCGTCCTGCCCCGCCTGCATGCGCGCACAAGAAGGCCCCGTCGATGCGGGGCCTTCTGCGTTGCAACCATCGCTGCGGAGGTGTCCTCGCAGTCGTCGCGAATTACTCAGCTGCAGGGCACCCAGTACAGCCCGGCTTCGAGTCTGATTTGGCAGGGCACGCCGTGTCGGCCTGCTCGCTCGGCTTAGGACGGTAGTCTGTGTTGTGGAACCCACTTCCCTTGAAAGCCACGCCAACGGGCGTGAAGACCCTCTTGGTAGTCGCGTCACACACAGGGCAACGCTCGGGCTTGCTTGATGTCATGGGCCGAGTGACCTCGAACACCAGCTCACATGCGGTGCAGCGGAAGTCGTACGAAGGCATCCGGGTGACCCTCCTCGTGAAGCGTGCAGTTCGAAAACGGGGGTGCAGCATACCTGCCCGACGGCACTGCTCTCAAGCGACGACGGCCAATCTGCACGAGTTCATACCTTCATCACACGTCGACTGTATACTTGACTGCGTATGAGTGAGGACATCGAACACCCCAAAGAACAGACAAGCGATTGGCTCGACGAGCTCGCTGACGCTGCGATTCCCACGGCGCCGCTTGCTGGCGAGAACTCCTACGTACCCGCACTTGACCGGGAACGTCGGGCGCGCTCGCCCCTTGTGGCGCCTTCGGTGTGGGCGGTCAGCGCTATCGTCGTGGCGGTGCTCGTCTTTGCTGCCGGCGTGGCATTCTGGTCGTTCGCACAGTCAGCTGTCGCCGTCCCTAACGTCATCGGGCTCTCGGAGGCCGAAGCCGGCACCACGCTGACCCGAGAGGGCCTGATCCTCGTCGTAGCTGAGCGGCGCTTCAGCGACGCCCCCGCCAACGAGGTTCTCGAGCAGAGCCCTGCCCCGGGGCAGCAGCTGCGACCCGGAGACCCGGTAGAGGTCGTCGTGTCCGGCGGCACTGAGGAGTTTCTTATGCCCGATGTTGTCGGGGAGGGTCTTGCCCTGGCCACGGGGACGCTTGAGGACATGGGACTCTTCATCGAAGTCGAGTTCGTGCTGTCAGACACGGCGAGTGACACGGTCTTGGGATCGACTCCCGCGGCAGGGGCTACCGTGCGCACCGGTGATCGTGTGCGGCTTCAAGTGGCCTCGTCTCGTGAAGCCACAGGCAGCTTGCGGCCGTATCGTCTCGATGGTGTTGCGCTTGTGATCGACCCGGCGCCTCCTGTGGCGGGAGCCGGCAACGACCCGGCCCTTGAGGTCGCCCGTCGGCTCAGGTCACTCTTGGAGGCCTCAGGCGCCACGGTGACCATGCTCAGAACCGGGGCGGACACGTCCACAATCGAGATCGATCGCGCTTCTCGTGCCCGAGCCCTGGCATACACCGCCGGAGTCGGTCTGTCCGTCCGCCCGGAGGGCACGCCGGGAATGGTCGTCTCGGCTGCCACCTCGTTGACCGCCTCGCAGCCCACGTCAGCTGCTGTTCTGGCTTCTGCGATCTCCAGCGCGCTGGCAGCCTCCGGCTCTGCACCTCGTCAGGAAAGCCAGGCATCGGATGGCGTGTTCGGCGCCTCTGAACGGGTCTGGGTCCGAGTTACGCTTGGATCCAACTCAGACCGAGCGGATACGACAAGCTTTCTCGATCCACGCTGGGCTGACGCGGTGGCCCGGAGCATCTACCAAGCCATCGGCCAGACTCTCGGTTCACCGGAGTCGCCGTGATCCGCAGAGCCATGGCCATAGCCCTGCTAGTCGTGATGAGCGCTACTGTGCTCTCTGCTCCCGCGTACGCGGAGACCGAAGCACAACTCAAGGCCAGGCTAGAGGAGTTGAAGCGCGAGAGCTCGCGCGCCGGTGCCGCGTTCGATGACGCGTACTGGGAACTCGACGAGACGGAATCACGGCTTACCAAGACCAGCAAGCAGCTTGTTTCGGCTCGCAAGAAACTCAAGGCCGCAAAAGCCCAGCTCAACCGACGTGCTCGCTCCATCTACCGGCGAGACGACCTCGATCTGCTCGACTTCCTTGTGGGCGCGGCTGACTTCGAGCAGTTCGTCACCCGTTTCGAGCACCTCAACCGTATCGGCACGAGTGACGCGGAAGTGGTCGGTGAGGTCAAGACCCGCACGCGCCAGCTGACCGCCGCGCGCAAGAAGCTCGCCGCCCAGCGCACGAAGCAGTCGCAAGACGTGCGAGCGCTTCGGTCGCGTCGTGATGCGCTTCAGAAGCGACTACGTTCCACTGAATCCGAGTTCAAGGCCGTGAAGGCGCGCCTCAACGCGGTTCGCTCCGGGGGCAGAGTGCCTTCCGGGGTCGCTGCCGTGGCCGGGCCTAACGGGATGGTCTTTCCCGTGGTGGGTTCGTACTACTACTCCGACACGTGGGGCGCGTCTCGCGGTGGCGGCAGGAGACGTCACAAAGGTACGGATATCATGGCGCCCACGGGCACCCCGCTGGTGGCGATCACGAGCGGTACTGTGCGCACGAAATCGAACGGGCTGGGCGGTCGGACGATATGGCTGTCCGGCGACAACGGATGGTCGTTCTACTACGCGCACCTCAACAGCTATGTTGTCACTTCGGGACGCGTCAGGGCCGGGCAGGTGATCGGCACGGTGGGATACTCAGGAAACGCGGCGGCGTCGGCCCCGCATCTTCACCTGCAGATCCATCCTGGGGGCGGCTCACCGGTGAATCCCTACCCGTATCTGCGTTCCATGGAGTAGTTCCTACGTTGTCGCACACCCTTCGAGTGTGCGACGATGAATGCGTTTACATCCGTGTCGGGAGCTGCGCATCAGCGGCTGAGAGGCGGCCTTCACCGGCCGCGACCGAGCGATGACGGTCCCGGTAATGCGGGGCTCGCACCACGGCCCGTGCTGCTGCGCGGCTCATGGCGTCGATTCGGATCTCTCCCGAACCTGTGAGAGGGGTAGTGGAATGCAGCACGATCGCACCCGCGTTGTTGTGGAGATCGGCCTTTCCGTGGCGCTCGCCGCCGTGCTCAGCACGTTCAAGATCACCTTGCCGTGGAACTTCGCCGGAGGCAGTGTGTCTCTTGCGATGCTGCCTATCTTCGTCATCGGCCTGCGTCGCGGTCTGACCGTCGGCGTCGTCGCCGGCGCGGCCTTCGGTGTGGTCGACTACTTCCTAGAGCCTTACTTCGTGCACCCCATTCAGGTTCTCCTGGACTACCCGGTCGCTTTCGCAGCCTGTGGACTCGCGGCCCTTGCGTCCCCTCGGTGGGTCCGAGCGACATCGCCCGCTCGGATCGCCGCGATGGCGTTTGCAGGCGCCCTGCTGGGCGGAGCGGGACGATTCGCCGCATCGTTCGCTTCCGGGATCGTGTTCTTCGGTGCCAACGCGCCTGAGGGACAGCCGGTGTGGCTCTACTCGCTCGCCTACAACGCCAGCTACCTCGTGCCCTCTATCGTCGCATGTGGCATCGTGGCCGCCATCGTGGTGCCGGCCCTTGAGCGTGCGGTCCCCGTGCCTGGCCTGGCTGCGCCATGACCGGAACGTGCGCGCTGATAGTCGCCGCCGGAGACACCGTATCCGGCAACGCCCTCGCTCGACAGGCGCGCCTGCACGACCTGGTTGTGGGTGTGGACGGGGGAGCGGCGGCGCTCATGCGTGCGGGTGTCACCCCCGCTGTGGTCATCGGGGACTTCGACTCACTGTCAGAAGAGGACCTTGAGCGCCTCAGGCATGAGGGCGTCAGTCTTCGGGTTCACCCGAGAGACAAGTCCCACACGGACCTGGAGCTTGCGCTCGAATGGTGCAGGGGTGAGAAGCTTGGCGAGGTCACGGTCGTCGGCGTGTGGGGGGAGCGACAGGACCACTCACTCGCAGCCATCGGAACGCTTGCGCGCTACTCGGATCTGCGGCCGGCCATCATCTACAAGGAGATGACCGGTTGGATCGTGGATCCTGCGCACCGCGGCCATGTCGGCGGTTTCGCTCGAGATACGACGGTGTCGGTCTTGGCCCTGGTCTCCGGCACGCGCATCAGTGTGGTCGGGATGAAGTGGACCCTCGAGGACCGATCTGTCGAATCGCTCTCGGACTTGGGGGTGTCCAACGTCTCGTGCGGTCCCGAATCCGCAGTCACGGTCCACTCAGGGATGGCGCTGGTCCTGGCTGAAGTGCCCACCAACCAAGACAGCCGCCCCGATGGGGACGGCTGTCGGAGTACATCCTGAGCGCACAGACTACGCGCGCGTGACCTTGCCCGCCTTCATGCACTTGGCGCACACGTTGACGCGATGCACGTGTCCCTTGATGACGGCGGTGACCTTCTGGATGTTTGGCCTGAACATACGGTTCGTGACCCTGTGGGAGTGGCTCACGTTGCGGCCAGCCGCAGGGCTCTTGCCGCACACGGCACATATCTTTGACATCACGTACTCCTCGCGTTCGAGCCGCCCGGAGACGGACGACGTATCAGCACAAAGCGCGGCGAATAGTACCACGGCGTGCTGCCCGAGAACAACCGTGCGAGTTGCCTCACCTAAAATGTCGTCCAAATTGATTCGTTGCCTCACATAAGAATGTCGTCGAAGCGTAGCGTCGGTCTCGTCGGGTCATTCGACGACGAGGAGGCGCGACAAAGGTGCCTTTGACGATGGCTGAGAAGCACGCGGTCACACGCAAGCTTGCCGAGGAGTACCGACGAGCTGCCAAGAGGCGACGGGGCGAGATCCTGGATACGCTGTGTTCGATCACAGGCTACAACCGTGACCATGCTGCGAGGTTGCTTCGTGCGGGTCCGCCGCCACGCAAGCCGCCGAAGAGGAGGCGGACTCGCCCGCGGGTCTATGACGCCGACGTGCTGTTCGCCTTGCGCAGGATCTGGGCGACGCTTGACGGGATATGCGGCAAGCGGCTGCACGCGGCCCTGCCCGAGATGGTGGAGGTGATGGAGCGCTGCGGCGAGTTGAGCATCTCGAGCGAGGTGCGGGCCAGGCTGCGCTCGATCTCGGCATCCACGATCGACCGGCTGCTCGCGCCGGACCGTGCGCGCCTGTCCCTCTCGGGCCGGCCGGGGACCAAGCCCGGGACGCTGCTCAAGAACCAGATCCCGATCAAGACGTTCTCCGAGTGGGACGACGCGGTCCCTGGGTTCGTGGAGATCGACCTGGTGGGGCACGAGGGCGGAGCGCTCCGCGGCGACTACTGCCAGACCCTCGACGTCACCGATGTGGCCACGGGCTGGACCGAGACGAGGGCGGTCAGGAACAAGGCGCAGGTGCATGTCTTCGCCGCGATCAAGGAGATCCGGGCGGCTCTGCCCTTCCCATTGCTTGGGATCGACAGCGACAACGGCAGTGAGTTCATCAACCACGAACTCAAGCGCTACTGCGAGAGCAAGCGGATCACCTTCACCCGCTCCCGCGCCTACCGCAAGAACGACGGCTGCTACGTCGAGCAGAAGAACTGGTCGGTGGTGCGCCGCAACGTCGGCTACGCACGATTCGACACACCCGAGGAGCTCGCCGTCCTAAACGAGCTCTATGCGGCACTGCGCAAGCACACCAACTTCTACATGCCGAGCGCCAAGCTGCTCTCCAAGACCCGCGAAGGGGCGCGGGTCATCAAACGCTATGACACGCCGATGACGCCGTACGCCCGCGTGCTCGCATCCGACCACGTCAGCCAAGCCGCCAAGCGCCGCCTCACACGGGAATACTCAACCCTGAACCCGACGGCGCTCAAGCGCCGGATAACCGAACGGCAGCGTCGTCTCTATGAGCTCGTCTCACTCAAGGAATCGATCAGGAGAAGGGAGGTGCAGGCACCCGATTTCGACGACATCTATGATGAGTCAACGAAGGTGACGTTCGACGACATTCTTACGTGAGGCAACGGGGCGACACGTCGCCCAACGGGCGACCGGAGGGTGGCCGGCGCCTGGTCGAATCGGCTACTCCAGCGCAGCGGCGATCTCGTCGGTCAGCTCCATGGAGTGGTAGACGTTCTGGATGTCGTCGCTCTCCTCGAGTTTGTCGACGAGGCGGATGACCTTCTTGGCGTCTTCGACCGACACGACCGTGGGATTGATAGGCTCCATCACGAGCTCGGCGCCACGCACCGGTGCCCCTGCGGCCTCGAGCGCGCTGCTCACCGCCGCCACATCTGCCGGCGCCGCGAAGACCAGTATCTCCTCTTCGCCCGCTTCGAAATCCTCGCCGCCGGCATCGGCGACCATCATCAGCATCTCATCTTCATCGAAGCCAGGGGCACGATCGAGCGTCACCTGGCCTATGCGTTCGAACTGGAACGCGACCGAGCCCGTCGCCCCAAGGTTGCCCCCCGCACGTGTGAATGCGGATCTGACATCGGCCGCGGTGCGGTTACGATTGTCGGTCAGCGCCTCGATGTAGATGGCGACGCCCGCCGCCCCATAGCCCTCGTAGACGACCTCTTCGAACTGCGCGGCATCGGCACCCGCGCCGAAGCCCTTGTCGATAGCGGCTTGGATCTTGTCTTTGGGGAGCGAGTAGGACTTGGCCTTTGCGATGGCCGTGGCCAGAGTGGCGTTGTTCTCAGGGTTCGGGTCGCCGCCGCTCTTGGCGGCCACCGTGATGATGCGGCTGAGTTTGGAGAACAGCGCGGAGCGCTTCTTGTCCTGCGCCGCCTTGCGATGCTTGGTGGTCGCCCACTTCGAGTGTCCAGACACGTGGTGCTCCTTGCTCCCTTGACCTGGTGATCCGAGCGCCTAGACGCCCACGACCTCATCTACGAAGAACCGGTGGATGCGCGGGTCACCGGTGAGCTCCGGGTGGAACGCGGTTGCAAGCAGCCGACCCTCGCGCGCGGCGACCGTGTGCCCGTCGTGTCGAGCCAGAATCTCGACCCCTTCCCCTTCGCCCTCGATCCACGGTGCTCGTATGAATACGCCCCGGTAGGGATGGTCGAAGTCCGCGAAGGACAGGTCGACCTCAAAGGAGTCGACTTGCCGACCGAACGCATTCCGCCTGACTTCGATATCCATGAGCTCGAGTGAGCGCTGACCCGGGACACCTTCGGCAACGCGTCGAGCGACGAGGATCGCGCCGGCACACGTGCCCCAAACCGCCATCCCCTCGCCATAGCGCCTGACGATCGGCTCGTAGAAGCCGTATGTCTCCATGAGCTTGGCAATGGCGGTGGACTCCCCGCCTGGAATCACGAGACCGGACAGCTCTTCGAGCTGCTCCGGCAGCCGTACCGCCACCACCCCGACGTCGAGCGCCTCCAGCGAGTACACATGCTCGCGGAACGCCCCCTGCAGTGCGAGAACGCCAATCTTCACCTACCAGCCCCGCTCCTGCATGCGCTCCGGCTCGGGGATGTCGGAGATGTTGATCCCGACCATCGCCTCCCCAAGGTCACGGGAGACCCGAGCGATGATGTCGGCGTCTTCGAAGTGCGTAGTCGCCTCGACGATGGCCCGGGCGCGCTTCACGGGGTCGCCGCTCTTGAAGATGCCGCTGCCCACGAAGACGCCGTCGCACCCCAGCTGCATCATGAGCGCGGCGTCGGCGGGGGTGGCGATACCGCCGGCAGAGAAGTTGACCACGGGCAGCTTTCCGTTCTCCGCCACCCACTTCACAAGATCGTAGGACGCCTGAAGGTCCTTGGCCGCCGCGAACAACTGCTCGGCGCGCAGGCCCTTCAGCCAAGCGATCTCATCGGTGACCGTGCGCATGTGACGGACGGCCTCGACGACGTTACCCGTGCCCGGCTCGCCTTTCGTGCGCACCATCGCCGCACCCTCGGCGATACGCCGAAGCGCCTCTCCCAGATTGCGACACCCGCACACGAAGGGGACCGTGAAGTCCCACTTGTTGATGTGGTGCTCATCGTCGACCGGGGTGAGGACCTCGGACTCGTCAAGGTAGTCCACCCCAAGCGTCTGCAGCACCTGCGCTTCGACGAAGTGCCCGATGCGGCACTTCGCCATGACAGGAATCGTCACTGACCCAACGATAGCCTCGACGATGGTGGGGTCGGCCATACGGGCGACGCCGCCCGTCGCACGTATGTCGGCCGGCACGCGCTCGAGCGCCATGACCGCGACCGCTCCGGCGTCTTCGGCGATCTTCGCCTGCTCGGGCGTGACGACATCCATGATGACGCCGCCCTTGAGCATCTCTGCCAGGCCGGTCTTGACCCTCAGGGTCCCTGTCTCGCGCTGCACGTCAGACACTGGCTGAACGACTCCTCTCAAAGCGCGAACCACGTAGTGGTCGCGCACGTGTGTGGGGCTCGTGATTCACGGATTGTACCCGCGCGCCAGAGGCCGGGACAACCGCGCACGGACAACCTCGCTGCTAGCGCATATAGATTCGGCCGTCGAGCGGTATCACCTGGAACCAGGTCGTGCCCCGTGAAAGACGGATCAGGGTTCCATCCTTCGCACGGAAGCTCGGTGGCGCCTCGCGGTCGGCCTTCCAGGTGCCATCGAGCCGCGTCCCGTCGCGAAACACGCTTGCACGGCCGCCGCCCAACTCGATGTCATAGGTCGTGGAGCCCGCCGCGTCGCGGCTGACGGGTCGGTACTTGGCCCACATCACCACGACGTTGTCGGCCTGGATCTGCTTGCCGGTGGCCGCGTCCCTATGATCGCGACCGTTGTTGCGCCTCACGTACACGTCGCTGTCTTCCTCGTAGACCCACGTGACCGAACTTGCGGGCGAGAACGTGATATCGATCTGCGAGATGGCGGGAGTGGCCGGAATGCTGCGGCGGTCGAACGAGAGCGGATCGAGCGACGCCGTGAGCTGCATGCCCCGGGACTTGGCCTCGGCATACGCCTTCTTCGTGTCGAGCATGAGGTTGTGAGGCGCGGAGCGCTCGCTCGATCGCCAGTACGGACGCGAGACCCCGGCATCCTCCGACAGGTTTGGTAGACCAGCCGAGTTGACCTTGTTGTTGACGCTCGAGCTGGCGCCCGAGAAGAAGAACAGCGCGTCGTACTGCGGGACGATCCACAGGTCGGACAGGCGCGCACTGCGCACCGGCCCCACCGTCGGAGGCACGCGTGAGTGGAAGATCGCGTTGAACCGGGTGATGCCGCCCTCAGTGACGCTCTCGTAGACGACGTCGGCGGAGCCGAGTCCCGTCTGGGGCCGGGCCTGCGGTGAGTTCTCGACCTTCACCGACAGTGGTCGACGAGCGACGACCCTCGCCTCAGACGCGTCACGCCCCGTGAACGGCCAGCGTGGCGGCACCGGGGGACGCTCCACCCGCCGCTCGGAGTCGGCGAACGGCCACGCCGAGGTGACCTCCGCCGGACGCTGGGCGCAGCCGACGACCGCACCGGCGACGATGAACACTGCAAGCAGCATCAATGCTGCGGGTATTCGAACGAGTCTCACACTACCTCCCTATCGGTCCGGCACCGAGTCTACCAGCACCCACCGACTGACGGCGCGTGTGCCGTCAGTCACACGCGAGCGCCCCTGAACGCGGGCCATCGTTGCCGCTGCACCTTCATCGAGCGTAGGATGGCTGCAATGCCAAGGAAGGTGACGCATGCCCTGCATTCTGCTCCACATGATCGAGATGCCGGATCCCGCGCCCTACGCCGACCCGGACTTGAAGGACGTCGTGGGCAAGATGCCGCAGCTCTTCTGCGCGCAGTGCACGCCGCCGCGCCATCTGAGTTCGTCTGAGAGCGCCCGCTGTCTGGACCGCGACGCTCCGTGCTGGAAGCCGTCCGACGAAATCTGCGCTCCGGAGTCCTGACTCTGACTACCGCCCGGCTCGGCGGCCCTCCTGCGGCAGCCCGCGCCGGCGCGACCAGACGACCAACGCCACGCCCGCCACGACCATCGGGACACTGAGCACCATGCCCATGGTCAACCACTGTCCGGCGACGAAGCCAAGCTGGATGTCTGGCTCGCGGAAGAACTCCACCGAGATGCGGAACGCGCCGTACAGCGCAAGAAGCCACCCTATCAACTCTCCGCGGGGCCGTGGTGGCAGGCGCCTGGCCAGGACCACCATGACGACGAGAAGCGCCGCCCCCTCGAGCACGGCCTCATACAGCTGCGAGGGATGGCGTGGCAGCGGGCCCGCGCCGGGAAAGACCATCGCCCACGGTACGTCGCTGACCCTTCCCCACAGCTCGCCGTTGACGAAGTTGGCGAGCCTGCCCAGGAAGAAGCCGATCGGCGCACCCACCGCCCCAAGATCCCACAGGGTGAGCAGCGGCATGCCGAGCCTCTTGGAGACGAAGACACTCGCGATCAGAATGCCCGCCAAACCGCCGTGAAACGACATCCCGCCGTTCCAGATGGTGAAGGCGGACAGTGGGTTCGCAAGAAACGAGCCCCCTCCGTAGAAGAGCACGTAACCGATTCGCCCGCCCAAGACGACCCCGAGTACCGAGGCAAGAACGACGGTCAACAGGTCGTCATCGGAAAGCGCCAGACTCCACCTGCGTGCCAGCCATCGCACGACCAGCGCAGCGCCAACGAACGCCACAAGGTAGGCAAGCCCGTACCAATGCACGGCAATCGGCCCGAGGCGAAGCGCCACCGGGTCCATAGACGGGTACGCGATGGATGCGAACGGCACCGGCGTCAGAACTTCACCTGCGGAACGGCGTCGGCGGCCGGCTCGGCCTCGAAGTACTCGCGCGCGGCGAACCCGAACATCCCCGCCAGCAGGTTGGCCGGGAACGACTGGATGGACGTGTTGAAGCTCATCACCGTGTCGTTGTAGAACTGCCGCGCGTAGGCGATCTTATTCTCGGCGTCCGAGAGCTTCTCCTGAAGATCGAGGAAGCTCTGATTGGCCTTGAGGTCGGGGTACGCCTCAGCGACCGCGAACAGGCTCTTCAGCGCGCCGGTGAGCATGTTCTCGGCCTGGCCATGATCGGCGACACTCTGGGCGCCCATGGCGATGTTGCGTGCCTGAACGACCGCCTCGAGTGTCTTGCTCTCGTGAGCCGCGTAGCCCTTGACCGTCTCAACGAGATTGGGAATCAGGTCGTAGCGTCGCTTGAGCTGCACGTCGATCTGAGCCCACGCGTTGTCGACGCGATTGCGCAAGACCACGAAGCGGTTGTACATCGCGACGAGCGCGAGTCCCACTGCCACGACAAGAACGCCGAGGCCACCGCAGCACACCGAGCCCAACAAGCCCGCGCCCATCCGATTCCCCCCTCAGTCACACGATACCTACGATCAGGACACACAGAATCGTACCACGCAGGCGCCGCGCGCAGGCGCATCAGGCTCGCGTCTCAGCCGGCGGGCGCGTTCTTGGAATCGATCTCGTCAAGCGCGTCGTCCACGCAGTCGACGTGCTCGAGCTGACGGCGGAAGTACTCACAGTAGGCATCGGCACTGGGGTCGTCGACCCGCGGCGCGAGATTGGCGACATCCTCGACCGCAGTCACGACGATGCGGGCCTCTGAGGGCAGGCCGCCGGCTTCTTCGGCCAAGGCCTCGATCGCAGCGAGCAGGAAGGCCGGGACCACCGCAGTGATGCCGATCTGGGTGCCGCAGTGAGGACACACGAACGTGATGTCCGCCCGATCGGACTCTCGAAGCACCACGGTATCGATATCCTCGAGGCCCACCTCGACGACTCCGTCTATGGGGCACGTGACCGAGAACTCCATGCGAACCGCCTCCTGCGACTCAACGCGTGACCCATTGTAGCGCGGGTCCGACATAAAGCACCGACCGCGACTCCACACTCTGCCCCGCACGCAAACAAGAACCGCGCCACGTGCTACCATCCCCGCCATGTCTGAGATGCCCGTCAGCCGCGAACCGTGTCCCCTTCACGCCGAACCGACACCCGTTGCCCAGGGCGGGTTCGTGCGAGGAGTCAAGCTGGGAACCCCCATCTTCCTCGGCTATGTGCCGGTGGGCGCCGCGTTCGGCATCCTGGCGAGCAGGCTGGGCTTCTCGATCGGAGAGACCATCGCGTGCTCGGCGACCGCGCTTGCCGGTGCCGGCCAGTTCATCGCCCTGTCCCTTCTCAAGGGCGGATCCTCGGCTCTTACCACGCTCTTCGCCACGACCGTGGTGAACCTGCGCTATCTGCTCTTCTCCACGACACTCTCGCCCCACCTGAGGGACGTCTCCTCCGGCCGGAAGGCATGGCTCGCCTTCACGCTCACCGACGAGACCTTCGCGGTCAACATCGCGGACCTGCGAGAGGGTCGCGCGACGCCGGCATCGATGGCGGGCGTCGGGTTCATCGCATGGGCAGGATGGGTCCTGGGAACGCTCCTCGGCTCTGTCGGAGCCGAGTGGATCGGTGACCCGACCCGCTGGGGCGTGGAGTTCGCGATGCCCGCGATGTTCGCCGCCCTCTTCGTTGCGCTCGCGGACGACGCGCGTGCCGTCGCAGCGGGACTGATGGCCGCCGCCATCGCCCTGGTACTGCCTTTCGCCCAGCACCTCGGCATCGGACTCGACCCCGCCTGGTTCGTCGTGATCGCCTCGATGTGCGCGGCCACCTTGGCATCGGTGGTGTTCCGTGAACGCTGAGGTAGACCAAACCACCATCCTTGCGGTCATCGCGGGTATGGCCGCGCTCAACTTCTTCGTACGCTTTCTTCCTGTGGCCATCCTGTCCCGTTTCGAGCTTCCCTCGCCGGTCCTGCGCTGGCTGTCCTACGTACCGATCTCGGTGATGGGCGCGCTCGTCGCCACTGAGGTGCTCTCTCCCCGAGGAGAATGGATCCCCCTTGCGTCGAACGCCGGCCTTCCCGCTGCGATCCTCACGGCGTTCGTGTTCCGTCGCACCCGAAGCTTCCTTGGTGCCACGCTCGCCGGAATCGTGTGCTACGTTCTGCTCGATGGCGTGATGTGATGACGGAAGCGCTTCACGCGCGTTGCACCCTGCGCTAGACTGTCGCGCACGACCAGCCGGGCGACCGGCCCCTTCGGATCAAGGAGCATCCAGCGCATGGCACGAGTTCGACCGTTCCGCGGATGGCGCTACAGCAACCGCGGCCAGGATCTGTCACGCGTCACGGCCCCGCCCTACGATGTCATCTCCCCCCCTATGCGAGAACAACTGCTCTCAATGGACCCCGAGAACGTCGTCGCTCTCGAACTTCCCGAAGGCCCCCTCGACCCCGAAGTGCCAGGCAATCGCTACGTGACCGGGGCAGCCACCTGGGACTCCTGGCGCGCCCGCGGAGTCCTGGCAGCTGACAAAGACCCGGCACTCTACGTCCTGGAGCAGGAGTTCGACAGCGCCGGCCAGCTGGTGCGCCGCCGGGCCATAATCGCCGAGGTCGCGCTCGAGCCGTTCGATGCAGGCGTGATACTCCCCCACGAGCGCACGCTTCCCAAAGCGCTCGGCGACCGCTTCGAGCTGACCCGCGCCACCCGCGCCAACCTGAGCCAGGTGTTCGGACTCTTCGAAGACCCTGAGCTGGCGACTGAGCGCGTCTTCGGCGCCATCTCACAGACGAATCCCGTGGCCTTCTCCATCGACGCCGACAATGTGAAGAGCACGCTGTGGGCCATCGACGACCCGGCCGTGGCGGCGTGGTTCGGCGAGTTCATGGCCGACCGAAGCATCTTCATCGCAGACGGCCATCACCGATACACCACCGCACTCGCCTATCGAGACCTTAAGCGCTCGCAGGGTGGCAGTGAGCACGACCCCGCGTACGACTACGTCATGATGGCGCTCGTCAACATGGACGATCCCGACCTCACCGTTCTCCCCTACCATCGCATGGCACAAGCGAGCGGCGATTTCGACGCGCCGAGCTTCGTCGAAGGCCTCAAGCAGCACTTCGATGTGAGCGAGATCGGCCCCGGGCACCCGGACGACGTGCTGAACGGCCCTGTGCGGCCTGCGTTCTTGTTCACGCTCGGGACAGATTCTCCCTTGCAGCTCGCCGTACTCCGCGCCGATGTCGACCTGGATCAGGCCATCCCGCTTGAGCGTTCGTCCGCCTGGAAGTCGCTTGACGTGGCCGTCGTGCAAGAGCTCGTACTCGCGCCACTCCTTGGTATCCACCCCGATCAACCCGAAACGCTCGATCGGATCGCCTTCACCAAGGATCCCCACGCGGTGCTCAAGGCCGTCGGCTCAGGGTTCGATGTCGGAATCGTGCTCAGGGCGACTGAGCTGTCGCAGCTCAGAGAGGTTTCGCTCGCCGGCGAGACGATGCCGCAGAAGAGCACCTACTTCTACCCGAAGCTGCTCTCCGGGCTGGTGCTGCGCTCGGCGGAGTGAGCTGAGGTCGACCCCACCCCTGTCGGGTTGAGTTGAACCCGACGAGGGCAGACCGTGCCGAGCCGACACTCCTCGCATTTCGGGGCCTTGGGACGACACCACTGCCGTCCGATCAGCCAAGCAGGCAGATCCATGGTGCCGGGCGAATCCGGACACCACCGAGCCGCCGCTGCTTCAATCGCTGCGATCGAATCCTCCTGCGCCAATCCACTCCTGAGGAACACGCGGCGCACCTGCACGTCGAAAGCCACCTGTCCGTGCTCGCGGCCCCCCAGGTCGACCCCGAAATGGCGCATGAGGATCTCGGTGGCCATCACTGCCTTCTTGCGACCGATTCCGGGAAACGACGACAGCCGGTCCGTGACCTCGCGCACATGGCTTCCGGGCGCCCAGATACGTGTCGTGTCTCCACCGTACTCGCACTGGACTCGCTGTGCAGCGGCCACGATCCATCGGGGCAGCGTCTCTTTGAACCGGTGCAACATCGGCGCACGCTGGACGGCTGCGCGCACCTCTGCGGGGTGCTCGGCGAGGAAGCCCATGTCGAGCGTGCCCAGCCGTGTGCGCAGTTCGGCAGGAGCAGACCATGCGCGCTCGGCCGGAATCCCCTGTGTGAACAGCACGCCCAACAAGAACGCGTCGGGCGAGGATTCGATCAGCGCATTCGCTGATTCGTCGGTCGTGAACGCTGAGCCGACTTGAGCTGCTCCTTGGGATTCGAGTTCGCGACCGTAGGCGATGAGGATGGCAGCGACATCCCCTGCGCCCATCTAGTAGTTCATCGACTCTCGCTTGATGCGATGAATGAGTACCTCGCGCTCCTCGGGCGTGTAGGCGTCGGCGAGCTCCTTGTACGCCGCGACGCGTCCCGCCACCGAGAGTCCGTGGCCGATTCGATGCAGGGCCCACAGCAGGCACGTCACCGAAGCGGCGGCGAACAGATCGCGTACGAGTCCGTAGATCGTGAGCTGGTCATCGTAGTAGTCCATGAACATCCTCCCTCGCATCGCGACGCCATCGTCGCGTCTCTTGAGGGGAGTATCCCCATTAGCTGGCGCCGGGCGCGCACCCTCTTAGCCTCGCCGGGGGCCGTTCGTGAGGAAGAAGCGACAGTGCAGACAGGTGTCCTTGATTGCCGCATCGCGATCGATGTCCACACTGAAGATGAGCTCGGGATCGGTGGTGAGTTCGAACGTCGGGCGATCGCACACGGCGAATGCGCACTTGTTCGGGCACCTGTCGCGCAGAGGCTCGGGGTGCGGACAATCGGCCTGCATCTCCTCGTCGCACCCGCGTTGTTCCCAACACTTCGACATATCGCGTAGTTCCTTCCATAAAACCTCAGTCGGTGGTGGGTAATTGTACACCTCATGCGCTAGACTGCTCGGGACATGGATACGACCAACCTTCCCAACAGCTTTGATACCGTCGTTGTCGGCGCTGGCCCCGCAGGTGTCATGGCGGCACTGCATGCGGCTGAGCGCGGTAGCGTTCTCTTGACCGACGCATCCCGTCTGCCCCGAGACAAGAGTTGTGGCGGGATGCTGAACGAGTACACCCAGGGCTTCCTCTCAGAGTTCGGGACACTCCCCCCCGAGATGGCGCTTGAGCCCAACTGGGTCAACTTCCGCTACCACGACTGGGATCGTGGCATCCGCAAGCCCACGGCACTGCGATTCGCCAACGTCGACCGAAGCTCGTTCGACGATTGGTTGGTCGGGCTGCTTCCCGGAAACGTCACCGTCATCGGCAACTCGCAGCTCACCGGGTTCAACGAGGACTCCGAGGGTGTTCGCGCCACGCTACGCACCGGCGGCGGCAATGGCGACGGCGACGGCGTCGATCGCACCGTAAGCTGCGAGAACCTGATCGGCTGCGACGGTCCGCGTTCCACCGTGCGTCGCGCCTTGGGCGTCGGCAGCGTCGCGACCTACGTCACACTCCAAGACTTCTGCACCATCGAGGGCGAGATCGAACCGTACTTCGATTGCATCTACATGCGCCACATCGGCGACTCGTTCGCCTACGCGTACGTCGTTCCGAAGGGCGACGTCGCGATCGTGGGTGCGGTGTTCTACCCCAAAACCAAGAGGCCCTACGAGAAGCACGAAGAGGCGCTTCAGACGCTGCGCCAAGCTCTACCGCTCGGGGAGTCGGTCAAGCGCGAGGCATGGGTCGCGCTCTCAGTCCGCCATGCTCGGGACGTGGTGCCCGGGCGCGGCCGAGTGCTGCTGGCAGGCGAGGCGGGCGGGTTCATGTCGCCCACCAGCGGCGAGGGCATCTCCTACGCGCTCAATACCGGGCGTCTCGCCGGAATCGCAGTCGGCCGACACGACCCTGCCCGGGCGCTCGGAGCGTACGCCGAAGCCACGTCGGCGATCGCATCAAACATCACACGCAAGCTCAAGTGGCTCCCGTTCATGGAGTCGCGCACCGGTAAGTATCTCGCCGGATTCGTTCCCACCCCCGTGGTCTCACACGTGACCAAAGGGCTCTGAGGGCCACATCGCTCTTGCGCTTGATGCTCGGGCTGCGCGCGATGAACCTAGGGACGCTTGTTGAGGTACATCTTGCTCGGCGTAGCGACACTCTGGCCAAGGTACTTGCTGCCCAATCCCGGATGACCATAGGGGCGATCGACCTCGGTGGTCATCTTCGAGAAGGATATCTGCCCGATTTTCATCCCCGGGACGAGCAGGATGGGTAGATTGGCGACGTTCGAGAGCTCGAGCGTGAGCCGCCCGTCCCAGCCTGGATCCACGTACCCGGCCGTGGAGTGAATGAGCAGCCCGAGTCGCCCAAGCGAGCTCTTTCCCTCGAGTCTCCCAACGATGTCGTCGGGCAGCGCGATGCGCTCGAGCGTCGTGCCCAACGCGAACTCGCTCGGATGCAGCACGAACGGCTCCTCCGGCGACGCTGTCACCGACTCCGTCAGGCCCGGCATCTCTCTGGCGGGGTCGATGTACGGGTAGCGTGAGTTTCGGAACACCTGGAAATCACGTCCGAGGTGCAGATCAACGCTCGACGGCTGGATGTCGTCCGGGTCGCACGGGTCGACGTGAATCCTGCCCGCAGCCATCTCGAGCTTGATGCTCCGGTCAGAAAGAACCACCGCTAGCCTCCCCTTCGCACGAAGGACACTCTCGGGTGGCCGTGATCGGCCAACCGCGATCCTTCCCTCGATTCTCCTTCAGTCGCTCAGGCGCACTTGCTGAAGCCGCAGCTCCGGCATACCGCGCATCCGCTCTCGTGCTCAAGTGAACCACCGCACTCCGGACAAGCGCCCGCGAGGTTGTCAAGTGCATCAGTGTTCTTCGAGACAGCAGTGGCCGCATGGCCGGTGTTCATGAACTGGATGGCGTGCTCCATCACGATTCCGACAGCATCGGCACACGACAGCACCTTGCCACCTTCAGCCCATGACGGTGACGGGCAACGGATACCTCTCAGGTGCTTCACAAGCGCGTCGGGGTCGACGCCGGCCCGTAGAGAGACAGAGATCATGCGTGAGAGGGCCTCCGACTGGGACGCGGCGCACCCACCGGACTTGCCCATCTGAGTGAAGACCTCACACATGCCGTACTCGTCCCAGTTCACGGTCACGTAGAGGTTCCCGCAACCCGTCTGGATCTTCTCAGTGCGCCCTTGGGTGATGGACGGACGCTCACGAGGCTCCAGCTCGCCGGGAAGGACGGCTCCCGCCTCGCCGACCTGCCCCGATCCGGACGACTTGCCCGTGGTGAGGACCTGACCTTCCTTCGAACCGTCACGGTAGATCGTGACACCCTTCACGCCGAGTTCGTGCGCGAGGTCATAGACATGCCGCACATCATCAGGCGTCGCGTCGCTGCCGAAGTTGACCGTCTTGGAGACTGCATTGTCGCAGTGCTTCTGAAACGCAGCCTGCATGCGAATGTGCCAGTCCGGAGAGATATCGTGGGCGGTCACGAACGCGCGCCGCACATCCTCAGGCACTTCGTCCATGTCATGAACCGACCCATGGTCAGCGATCAGACCCATGAGCTCACGCGAGTAGAAGCCTCTCTTGACGGCGATCTCCTCGAAGAGCGGATTGACCTCGACCAGCCGGTCGTTGTCCATAACCGTGCGTATATAGGAAACGGCGAACAGCGGCTCGACACCCGACGAGCAGTTGGCGATGATCGACAGCGTGCCGGTCGGGGCGATGGTGGTGACGGTCGCGTTGCGCATGGGGCCACCCTCAGGGGTGTCGTAGATCGAACCCTTGAAGTTCGGGAACGACCCGCGCTGATCCGCCAGCTTGCGTGAGGCGGAGGTGGCCTCCGCGTCGATGAATCCCATGACCTTCTGACCGAGTGCGACGCCCTCCTCGCTGTCATAGGCAAGCCCAAGCTTGATAAGCATGTCTGCCCAACCCATGACGCCGAGGCCGATCTTGCGATTCCCGCGCGCGAGTTCGTCGATCCTGGGCAAGGGGTAGTTGTTGACCTCGATGACGTCGTCGAGGAAACGGACCGCGCGATGAACGACGTCGCCTAGGTGATCCCAGTCCACGTCCGCCCCGTTCTCCGTGTGCCTGATCATCTTGCCCAGGTTCACGGAGCCGAGGTTGCAGGCCTCATAGGGCAGCAAGGGCTGCTCGCCACAGGGGTTGGTCGACTCGATCTCTCCAAGCAGCGGCGTAGGATTGTCGCGGTTGATGCGATCGATGAAGATGATGCCGGGATCACCGGTCGCCCACGCCATCTCGATGATGAGGTCCCACACTTCAGGGGCGCTGAGCTCGCCAGCGACTTCACGAGACCGCGGGTTGTAGAGGCTGTAGGACGCACCCGCCTCGACGGCCCCCATGAACTCCTCGGTCAGAGCCACCGAGATATTGAAGTTGGCGAAATCACCGTCGGCCTTGCAGCTGATGAAGCTCAGGATATCGGGGTGGTCGATGCGCAAGACGCCCATGTTGGCGCCCCGGCGGGTACCACCCTGCTTGACAGCCTCCGTCGCCTGATTGAATACCCGCATGAACGACACGGGGCCGCTGGAAACGCCTTGGGTCGACTTGACGCTGTCACCCGCTGGCCTCAAGCGCGAGAACGAGAATCCCGTCCCGCCCCCGGACTTGTGAATCAGCGCCGTATCGCGCACGGCACCGAAGATCGACTCCATCGAATCCTCCACCGGCAAGACGAAGCATGCGGACAGCTGCTGAAGGTCCCGGCCCGCATTCATGAGCGTCGGCGAATTCGGGAGGAACTCCAGTGAGGTCATGAGGTCGTAGAACTCACGCGCGACCTCGGCCACCTCGGCATCGCTCGCCCCCCACACGAGTTCGGCCGATGCGATGTTCTCTGCCACACGCGCGAACAGGTCGCTCGGCGACTCGAGGGGTTCGCCATCGTCGTTCTTGCTCAGGTAGCGCTTCTGCAGGACCTTGAGCGAGTTCGGACTCAAGATCTCGTCAATGGCACGGGAGTACCCGGTGACCTCAACGGGCTCGGACATAATTCAGATCCCCTCTCGACGCAACCAGTTCATGAGGCGATGACCCCTGCGCCTCTTGTCGGTGGCCGCAAACACCATATCTTGCGGCTCAGTCATCGTATGGCGCCAGATATTGTGCGTCAATCGCCCATCCGACGAACGGCTACCCCCTCGCGCCGTACGGTTCCGACGGTCCTTTGGAACGCACGAAGGCCCACGGACCTCGCGGTCCGTGGGCCTTCGATCTGCAACCGAGATGCTAGACGGCCTCGACGCGGACGACCCCGGGGATCTGCTCCTTGAGCACGCGCTCCACGCCATTGGCCAGCGTGAGCTGGGACATGGGGCATCCGCGACATGCGCCCTGCAAAGCGACCTGGACGACGCCGTCGTCCGTGACATCGACGAGCTCCACATCTCCGCCGTCCGCCTGAAGTGCCGGCCTGATCAGGTTCAAAGCCTCCTGAACGCTCTCCTTGGTAATCGCCATGGTGCCTCCTGAATCGCCTCGATACGCCCCGCGCCACAAGAGAGGCGCAGTGCTCAGAACGTACGCTACCGCAAGAACTGTACCATAATCCTGACCGTATCCATCACCATTGATGTGCACGCACGCTGCGTCATCGATCGCTGACGCCCGAAAGACAGCCCGGAGGCTGATTCTTGCGCATCGCGAGCGAGAACGGACAACGAAAAGAGCCGTCGGATGCACTTAGCGGCGTCCTACTCTCCCAGGCCATTACAGCCCAGTACCATCGGCGCTGGAGGGCTTAACTACCGAGTTCGGAATGGGATCGGGTGTACCCCCTCCGCCATAACCACTAAGCGCATCCGACGGCTCTCGCACGTCGGAGCATAGATATGCTCATTTCAAGGGTCGCGGCATACGCCGGCTACCCTGAATGCTGCATAGCGCTTGGAATTCACACGAATGAGATCAAGACCTCGGCCAATTAGTACTGCTCGGCTGAACACATTGCTGTGCTTACACCTGCAGCCTATCAACGTCGTAGTCTACGACGAGCCTTACCTGGTTAACCCAGTGGGTGAACTCATCTTTGGATGGGCTTCCCGCTTAGATGCTTTCAGCGGTTATCCCGACCGAACGTAGCTAACCAGCGGTGCCATTGGTTGACAACTGGTACACCAGAGGTTCGTCCGCTCCGGTCCTCTCGTACTAGGAGCAGCTTCCATCAATTCACCTACGCCCACGGTGGATAGGGACCGAACTGTCTCACGACGTTCTAAACCCAGCTCGCGTACCGCTTTAAATGGCGAACAGCCATACCCTTGGGACCTACTCCAGCCCCAGGATGCGATGAGCCGACATCGAGGTGCCAAACCTTCCCGTCGATGTGGACTCTTGGGGAAGATCAGCCTGTTATCCCCGGAGTACCTTTTATCCGTTGAGCGACGGCCATTCCACTCTGAGCCGCCGGATCACTAGAGCCTAGTTTCCTATCTGCTCGACTTGTAGGTCTCGCAGTCAAGCCCGCTTATGCTCTTGCACTCTACGAACGATTGCCAACCGTTCTGAGCGGACCTTACGCGCGCCTCCGTTACATTTTAGGAGGCGACCGCCCCAGTCAAACTACCCACCTGACACGGTCCCCCACCCGGATTCACGGTGTGGGGTTAGATCGCCAATCTGCCGAGGGTGGTATTCCAAGGGTGGCTCCACCGGAACTGGCGTCCCGACTTCACAGCCTCCCACCTATCCTCTACACGACAAACCAACGATCAATATCAAGCTGTAGTAAAGGTTCACGGGGTCTTTCCGTCCTACCGCGGGTAATTCGCATCTTCACGAATAGTACAATTTCACCGAGTCTATGGTTGAGACAGCGCCCAAGTCGTTACGCCATTCGTGCAGGTCGGAACTTACCCGACAAGGAATTTCGCTACCTTAGGACCGTTATAGTTACGGCCGCCGTTTACTGGGGCTTAGATTCAGAGCTTCGCCCGAAGGCTAACCCCTCCTCGTAACCTTCCAGCACCGGGCAGGCGTCAGACCCTATACGTCGTCTTACGACTTAGCAGAGTCCTGTGTTTTTAGTAAACAGTCGCTTGGGCCGTTTCACTGCGGCCTCAGTCGGCTCACACCGCGAAGGTGATCACCAGCCGAGGCGCTCCTTCTCCCGAAGTTACGGAGCAATTTTGCCGAGTTCCTTAACCATAGTTCTCTCGATCGCCTTGGTATTCTCTACCTGCCTACCTGTGTCGGTTTTGGTACGGGCACCAATAGAACTCCCTAGAGGTTTTTCTTGAAAGCATGGGATCACTGACTTCGTCGCATTCGACTCGTCATCAGTTCTCAGGCATCGTGTGAGACGGATTTACCTATCTCACGCCCTACGACCTTAAACCGGGACAACCAACGCCCGGCCCAGCTACCCTTCTCCGTCACCCCATCGGTAATAACGCGCTATCAGTGGTACAGGAATGTCTACCTGTTGTGCATCGACTACGCCTATCGGCCTCGCCTTAGCTCCCGACTGACCCTGGGACGATTAGCGTTGCCCAGGAAACCTTAGGCTTACGGCGGAAACGTTTCTCGCGTTTCTCTCGTTACTCATGCCAGCATTCGCTCTTCTGTTCAGTCCACCGACGGTCACCCGCCAACTTCGACCCGAACAGAATGCTCCCCTACCACTCCACATTGTGAAGTCCGCCGCTTCGGTACCATGCTTGAGCCCCGTGAATTGTCGGCGCATGTCCACTTGACCAGTGAGCTATTACGCACTCTTTAAATGGTGGCTGCTTCTAAGCCAACATCCTGGTTGTCTGAGCAAACGCACATCCTTTGCCACTTAGCATGGATTTAGGGACCTTAGCGGGCGGTCTGGGCTGTTTCCCTCTCGACTACACAGCTTAGCCCACATAGTCTGACTCCCGGACTCTGGAGTACCGGCATTCGGAGTTTGGTTGATTTCGGTAAGCGGTGAAGCCCCCTAGACCATCCAGTGCTCTACCACCAATACTAAACATCCGAGGCTAGCCCTAAAGCTATTTCGGGGAGAACGAGATATCTCCAGGTTTGATTAGCCTTTCACTCCGACCCACAGGTCATCCCCTCCGTTTTCAACCGAAGTGGGTTCGGGCCTCCACGAGGTCTTACCCCCGCTTCACCCTGCCCATGGGTAGATCACCTGGCTTCGCGTCTACGACGTGCAACTAAAATCGCCCGTTTAAAGACTCGCTTTCGCTGCGGCTCGCTTTTAGCTTAACCTCGCTGCACACCGTAACTCGCTGGCTCATTCTACAAAAGGCACGCCGTCACCCTGCCCGATCCGAAGATCGAGCTTTCCGGGCTCCGACTGCTTGTAAGCACACGGTTTCAGGTACTATTTCACTCCCCTCTCGGGGTGCTTTTCACCTTTCCCTCACGGTACTGGTTCACTATCGGTCGTTGGAGAGTATTTAGCCTTGGAGGGTGGTCCCCCCAGATTCCTACCGGATTTCACGTGTCCGGCAGTACTCGGGAAATCGTCTCGAAGTCGCTGCAATTTCGCGTACGGGGCTTTTACCCGCTCTGGCCGGCTGTTCCAAGCCGTTCTGCTACCACAACGATTTGTAACTTCGTGCCGGGTCTGAGGCCCAGGCTCGACGACTCCCACAACCCCACATGCAGCAACGCCCTCAGGCTTACACATACATGGGTTTAGGCTGATTCCCGTTCGCTCGCCACTACTAGGGAAATCTCGGTTGATTTCTCTTCCTCGGGGTACTTAGATGTTTCAGTTCCCCCGGTTGCCTCTCGCCTGCCTATGTGTTCAGCAGGGAGTAACTGGGCATGACCCCAGCTGGGTTTCCCCATTCGGAAATCCTCGGATTGACGGTTGTGTGCACCTACCCGAGGCTTATCGCAGCTTGCCACGTCCTTCATCGGCTTCCAACGCCAAGGCATCCACCGTGTGCTCTTAATATCTTGATCTGTACCATTCGCGATCAAATCTTGCGCTATGCAGCTGTCAAGGTGCGAGCGCGCCCCATAAGGGCGCACTGCGTTCGAGGGCTTGACCCCCGAAAACCGGATACTGTGAGTTGTGCTCGAACACCAAACCAGATCAACGTGTTTGGCTCTAGGACGAGGAGTCTTACGACTCGACCCGCCCAGCCGATACTTCGAGTAGTACCGACGGTGCCTTGTGAGGCTCCCTAGAAAGGAGGTGATCCAGCCGCACCTTCCGGTACGGCTACCTTGTTACGACTTCACCCCCCTTACCCTCTACACCTTCGGCGCCTCCCTCCCTTGCGGGTTGGGCCAGCGACTTCGGGTGCGGACGACTCGGGTGGTGTGACGGGCGGTGTG